>CAJJPZ010000119.1 GCA_905193765.1 uncultured Eubacterium sp. | reverse complement strand
TTCTGCTGTATCTTCCGCTTGCCATAATTACCTCCTATAAAAACTCTATCGTGCTGGGCAGACTCATCAATGTGATGAATGCTGCCATTCCCAGTATCAGCCCCAGCCACCATGCCGGACTGTATTCTCTGATGCGATACTTCTTCATTTTGATACTCCTTTCTCCGTACCCTCTATCAGGCAGCCTGTATGACCTGTATGATTTGAAAGAACATCACAGAGGATTTTTATTTGCTGAGTAAAAAGAGGCTGGCCGCCTGATGCAAGGCACGGTATTCAGTTCACTATCCACAAGCTATTTTCTCAGCTTTTCAATGGCTTCCTTTTCTGCCCGTTTCTGAGCATCTGCAGCAGAATACTTCTCATATCTCCTTGCTTTATATTCTTCAAGGCTCAGGTTACGTGCCAGCTCTTCGTATATTGATACTTTTGAAACATTCGTCTTCTTGGCGATCTCCGGAATCGTAACGTTTTTGCTTAATAATTCCTCTATTTTTTCTCTGAGCGACAGGGTCAGTTTTATATATGCCAAACCGCTTCACCTCCTTTATTTGCAACACTTTCGATGTTTTTAAGTATAAAAAAAATTAACCTGCAATCTTTATTGATTACAAGTTAATTCTACAATTTACACTGTCTGTCACTTTGAAAAGCCCGGAAAATCCGATGATCTTAATATACCCCGCCACCGGGTTTCTGCTACCGGCAGCGGGGCATTTCTGTTATTCTTTATATCTGTTTCTGTTGCGGTGATCCAGGATCAGGACTGCGCATACCATCAGTGCCAGTATTGCGATCATGCCATGTATATGTCCAGTTGTTCTCCTCGGGGTTCAGGACATTTTGGGTCCATAAAAGTTAGATTTTAGTTGTTGCATGTGCTTCGCAGATACGATAAGGGGACCACAGAACTGTGATCCCCGTTATCGTTGTACTTTATTATATCTATTAGGTAATTAGAAAGGACAAAGTTTATTTGTAGTGCAGGAGTCTGTGAGCGTTGCGTCCCTTGAGCAGACCGTTGTAAAGTCCCTCTGTTACCGGGTTGTTCTGCGATACGCGGACGTTCGACATCCTGTCTGTATCGTACATTCCCGTTGCTCTCTCTTCCTTTGCAGCATTCTTAGGGTCGAACGGCTGACCTGCACCTGCGATACATCCGCCTCTGCATGCCATTACCTCGATGAAGTCATACTTGATTTCGCCGCGTTTTACAGCATTGAGGAGATTTTCCGCATTGCGCAGTCCGCTTACGATAGCTATGGAAAGTTCACGATCGCCGTAAGGGATCTGTACTTCCTTGACGCCGTCGAAGCCTCTCACGCCTGTGAATGCTATCTGCTCTACAGCAGTTCTGTCTGTTCCTGCAACAGCACGGATAACAGCCTCTGTAACACCGCCTGTAACACCGAAGATGACTCCGGCTCCGCTGGCGATACCGTATGGCATATCCACTGCTTCCGGCAGCAGCTCATCGAATCTCAGACCGGCTTCTCTGATCATTGCAGCCAGTTCCTGAGTAGTTATCGAAACGTCTACTGCAGGCTTGTCGTCGTAATTGAATTCTTCTCTCCTGACTTCGTATTTCTTGGCTGTACAAGGCATAACAGCGATGACCTTCGTCTGCTTCGTCTTAGGTCCTGCATTCTTGCCTTCCTGGGCAGCTCTCTCCTTGAGTACCGCACCGAACATCTCCATAGGAGATTTACAGCTTGAAACGTTGTCTTTGAGGTCAGGATGGAAAGTCTCCACGTACTTGAACCATGCAGGACAGCATGATGTCAGCAGCGGCAGGTTCTCGCCTGTCTTGAGTCTTTCCAGCAGTTCAGCTGATTCCTCCATTACAGTGAGGTCAGCGCCTGTTGATGTATCATATACTTCATCGAAGCCCATCTTTCTCATTGCAGCCACGATGTTGCCCATTACATTGGTACCCTTAGGCATGTCGAATTCATCACCCAGAGCCACACGTACAGCAGGAGCGATCTGAGCCTGAACGATGATATTGTCATCGTTGAGCATCTCCCATACTTCCCTGACGTTACTCTTGATAGTGATGGCAGCTGTAGGACATACCGCAGCACACTGTCCGCAGTTGACGCAGTTTGATTCTGCCAGCGGCATGTTGAATGCAGCTTCGACATTCATTTTTGATCCTCTGTTTACGAAGTCTATAGCGCCTACGTTCTGTATCTCGTCACACATACGTACGCAGTCTCCGCAGAGGATACATTTATCCGGATGACGTATTATAGCAGGGGACGATGTATCGATTGTCTCGTCCATACTGTACGTCTCGAATCTTACTTTATCCACTCCGAATCTTGCAGCCAGTTCCTGCAGCTGACAGTTCGCACGCTTTTCGCATGTCGTACAGTCTCTGTTGTGGTCTGCCAGCATGAGTTCCAGGATCATCTTCCTGTACTCCTGCAGTCTCGGCGTATTTGTCTTTATCTCCATGCCTGCTCTCGGTGGAGTCGAGCATGAAGCCATTATTGTTCCTTTTTTATCTTCAACGATACACATCCTGCATGCGCCGTAAGTCGAAAGATCCGAATAGTAGCAAAGTGTAGGCATCTCGAATCCGGCTTTTCTTATAACATCGAGTATGTTCTTCTCGCCTTCGATAGGCACAGGCATACCGTTGATTATCATAGTTCTCTGATTATTTCCCGTATTCATTGATTAATCCTCCTTTACCGCACCGAACTTACACTTCTCTATGCAGGCACCGCACTTGATACATTTAGCTGTATCGATAACGAACGGTTCCTTGATCTTGCCGGATATGGCATTGACAGGACATACCTTTGAACACAGTGAACATCCCTTACATGCTTCAGCATCTATATAAAGCTGCTTCAATGCCTGACAGTTATGTGTCCTGCACTTCTTGTCAACTATATGTTCCACATATTCGTCTCTGAAATATTTGAGCGTTGATACTACAGGGTTTGCAGCTGTCTTACCCAGTCCGCAGAGTGCTGTGGACTTGATGGTATCTGCAAGCTGCTCCAGCGTATCCAGATCACTCATCTCGCCGTTTCCTGCTACGATCTTTTCCAGGATGTCCAGCATTCTTCTGGTACCTTCTCTGCATGGTACACACTTACCGCATGATTCGTTCTGTGTGAAGTTCATGAAGAACCTTGCAACTTCCACCATGCATGTGTCTTCGTCCATTACTACCAGACCGCCTGATCCGATCATGGCTCCGACCTTCTTCAGGCTGTCGAAGTCCAGCGGGAGATCCAGGTGTTCTTCAGTAATACATGCGCCTGACGGTCCGCCGATCTGTACTGCCTTGAACTTCTTGCCGCCTCTGATGCCGCCGCCTATATCGAATATGATCTTTCTCAGCGTAGTTCCCATAGGTACTTCGATGAGACCTGTGTTTGCAATATTTCCTGTGAGCGCGAAAGCCTTTGTTCCCGGACTGGCTTCAGGTCCTATGGACTTGTACCATTCAGCGCCTTTAGCGATTATGATAGGAACATTGGCAAATGTCTCAACGTTGTTCAGCAGTGTAGGCTGGTTGAAAAGACCGTGCTCAACTGTTCTAGGAGGTTTTACACGAGGCATACCTCTGTTACCTTCTATCGATGTAGTCAGTGCACTTCCTTCGCCGCATACGAATGCGCCTGCACCCTTTACGATATGTATATCGAATGAGAAGTCTGTTCCGAGGATATTTTCTCCCAGGATACCTTCAGCTCTTGCCTGTTCGATGGCCATGTCCAGTCTCTGTACAGCGAGAGGATACTCAGCACGGACGTATATATACCCTTCCTTTGCACCTGCTGCGTAACCGGCGATTATCATACCTTCGAGGAGCTTGTGAGGGTCACCTTCCATGATACTTCTGTCCATGAAAGCGCCCGGGTCTCCTTCGTCACCGTTACATACCACGTACTTTATCTCAGCCTTCTGGTTCTTCACCTGCTGCCATTTCCTGCCTGCAGGGAATCCGCCGCCGCCTCTTCCTCTGAGGTTGGAATCATATATCGTCTTCACGATGTCATCTCTTGTGATATCGAAGAGACATTTCTCCAGTGCACTGTATCCGCCGTAAGCTATATACTCGTTGATGGATTCTGCATCTATCTGTCCGCAGTCTTCCAGAACGGTTCTTGTCTGATGTTTGTAGAACGGGATCTCTTCCTGTACAGGATAAGTCTTGCCCTCTTCGTTGTATATAAGTCTTTCTACGACTTCATCACCTATTATGGATTTTTCTACGATCTCTTCACAGTCTTCCAGTTTGACCTTGAGATAGAAAAGCTTGGCTGGTTCTATTCTGAGTACAGGACCCATTTCACAGAAACCGTGGCATCCGCTCTTTTTGAGGCCTACAGTCTCTCCGCATCCATCTTCCTCGAGAATGACTTCACACTTGAGACCTCTGGCTTCTATAAGCTCCTGTATTTTGTGGAAGATCTCCATCGATCCGCCTGCAACACAACCTGTACCGCCGCAGACATATATCTTCTTCTTCTGTCTTTCAAGTTCTTTCAGGAACTTGTCTCTGTAATTTTTGATTTCAGTTCTGTTATTTATTCTCATCGTTACCCTCCTCTGATAATTCGTCGATCAGGGCTGTGGCTGAATCCGGTGTCATTGCCGGATAGACCTTGTCATTCACTGTCAGAACAGGGGCCAGGCCGCATGCTCCCAGACAGGATACAGTCTCTACAGTGAACATTTCATCTGATGTGGTCTTCTTCTCACCGGAAAGATCGAGCTTGTCCCTCAGCGCATTCAGAATAGGGATAGATTTTCTTACGTGACATGCTGTTCCGTCACAGATCTTTATAACGTACTTGCCTTTTGGTTCGAGAGAAAAGTTCTCATAAAAAGTAGCTACGCTGTAGATCTTGGCGATGCTTACATTGATAGCTTCAGCAAGATAGAAAAGAGCCTCCTTAGGCAGATACCTGTACTCTTCCTGGATATCCTGCAGAATAGCAACGATAGGCTTACGATCTTCGTGACGCGCGATTATGGCGTCGATCGTCTTGCTCATTTCCTGATAATCCATGATTCCTCCTAATTAACTAACTTGATATAAATTTAACCAATCTTTTAACCAAATTTTACTGAAATTTATAAATTGCTTGCATTTATATATTACGGAATTATCTTGATTATGTCCAGTACTATCTTGCTGTCTTTTCGAAAATATGTGTTTTTTAGATAATTTTCTTAATTTTTTCATCGTTTTGACGATATTTTATATTCAAAGCCTCAGAGATTTCAAGACGTTTTTTCACCAATCGGGTGAATTTACGTTATTTTTTTAACGATTTATTTCTATAGTTTTTCTGTTCGATCCTGTATAAAATCTCTGTGCCATCGCGTTATACAGGCAGCAGATCATGATTTCCATCACAATGTTGTTCCCCGTGTATACAGCGACATACAATATTTTTGTGCAAAAAAAGACCATCCGGAGTATATCACATTCCCGGACGGTCTTCACTCATCTTATCATATATCGATGTATACGTTCACTTTACACATACATAATTTGTTTCGTCTGCTTATAAGGGCCTACGCTTCCTTTGCAACCGGTTTTGCCGGTGCTTTTTTCTTTCTCAGGTTCACGATAGCACCTGTAGGACACTCCTTGGCACAGAGTCCGCAGTTCTTGCACTTGTCGTAGTCCACCTTAGCCAGGTTGTTCTCGATAGTGACTGCTTCGAACTTACATGCCTTCTCGCACTTTTTACATCCGATACATCCGACAGAGCATGCCTTTCTTGTAGCTGCTCCCTTGGCAACGGATCTGCAGGCAACATATACTTTGCTCTTCTCACCAACCATATCTATTATGTGGTTAGGACAAGCTTTGGCACATGCTCCGCATCCTACGCAGGCTTCCCTGTCTACGACTGCAACGCCGTTGATGACTCTGATAGCATCGTATGCACACTCGGCAACGCAGTCTCCGAGACCGAGACATCCGTGAGGACATGCCCACTGACCTCCGAAGAAATTCTTTGCAGCCTTGCATGTATGGATCCTGTCAGCTTCCATTATCTGGCTTGTCACAGCATTGCTTCCTGCACACATAACTGTTGCTACCTTGGCTTCAACGTCTCCGGCTTCTACACCCATGATGCTTGCGATCTCTGCTGCTACAGCTGCTCCGCCTACAGGGCAAAGTGCTGTGCTTACGCTCGGATCAGCGCCCAGCGCTGCCGCATAGTCATCGCATCCTGCATATCCGCAGGCACCGCAGTTTGCTCCAGGAAGAGCTTCTCTTACTGCTGCGACTCTTTCGTCAACAGGCACATACATGAGCTTCGATGCTACTGTCAGGATGATACCTGCAACCAGACCTATAACTGCCACTATTAAAGCAGGTGTTAATATCGATTCCATTTGTATCCTCCCTCCTTAACCGAATATACCGTCTACCACGCCGGAGAATGCCATGAATGACATGGACAGTATCGAAGCTGTCACCAGTGTGATAGGAATGCCCTTGAAGCATTCAGGGATAGCGTCGTTGGATTCCAGTCTTTCTCTGAGCCCTGCGAAGAGCACCATAGCCAGGAGGAATCCGATACCTGCCGCGAATGAATAGAACAGTGATGTAACATAGTTGTTACCGTCACTGATAGTGTTTATCGTAACACCGAGAACTGCACAGTTCGTAGTGATCAGCGGCAGATATACACCAAGTGAATTATAGAGCGGCGGCATATACTTTTTCAGCGTCATCTCAACCAGCTGTACGAGCGCCGCTATTACC
>CAJJPZ010000118.1 GCA_905193765.1 uncultured Eubacterium sp. | reverse complement strand
TGTTGAGATATCTCTGGGCCGAACCGGCTGTCAGTATGCCTGCTCCACGGGTCCCTGGTATCAGCAGGTTGTTCCTGGTGCGTTCCCTGCATCCCATGGCAAGGACTATGGCTTTCGCCTGTATCTGTATCAGACCTTCCTCAGGATTCACGGCTGTTATCTGACGCTGATCGTTCATCTCTATGACGAAAGTGTCCAGCATATATGGTATATTCAGTTCCTCCACCATATCACGGTATTTCCTTGCAAATTCAACGCCTGTAAGATCCTCGCCGAATCTGTGCAGTCCGAATCCGTTATGTATGCACTGCTGGAGCACGCCGCCCAGATATCCGTTACGTTCTATTATCAGGATGTCTCTGACTCCTGACTTGTATGCACTTACGGCAGCCGCCATGCCTGCTGCACCGCCGCCGATTATCACAAGATCTATATTTCTCATTCCAGTCCCTCCCCGCTGCATGCCTGTCTAACAAGTATCTGCGACTCTCCGCCGCACTGGGTAGCTTCAAGCGGCGTTATCCCCAGCTCCTCGCAAAGTATCTCGACCACACGCGGACCGCAGAATCCGCCCTGACATCTGCCCATTCCGGCACGGGTACGCAGCTTGACTTCCGATACGCTGCGTGCGCCGAGAGGTCTGCGTATGGCGCCACGTATCTCAGCTTCCGTCACCATCTCGCACCGGCATACGATCCTGGCGTAATCAGGATCCTCAGCTATAGCCTGTCTGCGTTCTTCATCGCTCATGGTCCTGAAGACTTTCTTTGCTTTCCTGTATGGATCGAAGTCCTCGTTTTTCTCTGCGGAAAGTTTCTCAGCGACGATGCCTGTCACATGCCTTGCTATCGCTACTGCAGATGTGAATCCCGGCGATTCTGTGCCGCCGGCATTGACGAATCCCGGTGCATCCTCAGCCTCTCCTATGACGAAATCGTTGGTGTCGGCATGAGGTCTGCATCCTCCGAATATACCTATCACCGACTCCATCGGGAACTCGTCCCCGTCCAGCGGCAGGTATTTCCAGGCTGCTTTGAAGTAGTCGATTATCTGATCCACAGACGCCCTTCTCGTGGCAGTGAAATCCGGATCGTCCACCTCTGTAGCGTCACATCCCAGGATCATGGTCCCTCCTGTTGTCGGGATTATAGCCATACCCTTGGTATGACCGCCTCCCGGCAGATCGTGAGGAGTCTCCATCAGCGTCGTGGTCAGCTTGTCCGATATCTTGCGGTCCAGCACCACATGAGCGCCGAAACGAGGTATTATATGATAGTGGTTTTCCGAAACCATATTGTTTATCCTGTCTGAACATCCGCCTGCACAGTTGACGATCATCCTGCAAAGATAAGTCTCTCCGCCTGCCGATACTTCAAAATACGGCTTTCCGTCTTCATCTTCAAGCCTCTTTATATCTGTGACCTCTGCTTCTTTCCTGAAAGAAACGCCGTTGTGATGTGCGTTTTCCGCCAGTGCGAATGTCACAGTGAACGGCGTCGTGATACCGCCTTCCGGCACCCAGAGCACTGCCTTGACATCTTCTCCGATATCAGGCTGCAGCTCGTAAAGCTCCGGCGGTTCCACTATCCTGGCTTCTACATTGTTTTCCTTTGCAAAACCTTCCAGCTTGCGAAGCTCCTTCATGCCGCTTTCGTCTGTTGCGAATACTGTAGTGCCGCTCTTTTCATATGGCACATCCAGCTCATCGCATATCTCGTACATCATGCGGCTTCCCGGTGCGTTGAACTTTGCTTCATTCGTTCCCGGGATCGGATCGTATCCGGCATGTATCATACCGGAATTGGCTTTACTGGCTCCGGCGCATATATCGTGCCCCTTCTCCAGCACCAGCACATCCAGTTTATATCTTGAGAGCTCTCTTGCAGTACTGCAGCCTACAACTCCGGCTCCCACTACAATTACATCATACATATATCTTCTGCCTCCAGAAATTTGATTGGCAAACACAAAGTTTTCTGGCTTTGTTAGTTGCACAACCTATATTATACATAAAAAAAACAAAATCCGTCAATTTTTTTTACAATTATCACTACCACTTTTATAAGAAATGTGATATTATACTTAAGGACGTTGCCGCTTTATCTCGATAAACTGATACAGAGACAAACGAGTGAAGGCGGCTGAGTAAATAATATTCAATGGAGGACATTATATAAATGAACACTTTATCATGGTTTTTCGATTTTCCGGCAAGCACCGGCGCACTCATCATCGGCACTGTTTCCATCGCTGTAGCAGCTACAGTTACATTCGCCAGAGGACTCTGGAGACTGTAGGCGCATCGGCACAGAAGGAGGAACAGACGTATGACAAGAAACACACTGGAACAGGCACTGGGGTTTGACATTCCTCTGATAGTTCCGATAATGCTGATCATCTACATTGCAGTGATCATGATAGTCGGCCTGTGGGCTGCAAAGAAAGTAAAAAGCTCCGAAGACTGGTTCGTAGGCGGCAGATCCATGGGACCATGGATAACTGCTCTGGCACACGGTTCCAGTTCTCTTGGCGGTGGTATGTACATAGCTGGTCCCCAGTACGGCTGGGAAGCTGGCGCATCATCGCTCTGGGCTGCCCCCGGAGATGTTTTCGGACCTATCCTCAACTTCGGCATCATCGCCAGAAGGATGCGTAAATACACCGAGAAAGCTCAGGCACTCACTATTCCTGAATTCTTCGGCCACCGCTACAACAGCAATGGAGTGCGCTGCCTGTCAGTAATAATCCTGATAGTCGCAATGATAATCTCGCTTCTTGTCGAATTCATGGCTATGGGCGTGCTGGTAGCGTGTATCACAGGGCTCAACTATACACTGTCGCTGATCCTTGGCGCTATTGCGATACTCATATATACAGGCGCAGGTGGTTATCTCTCTGTAGCGTACACGGATTTCGTACAGTCGATACTGATGATAATCGGTCTTTTCATACTCATACCTGTATGTATCTCCAATGTCGGTGGACTTTCCGGCATGAACCAGGGACTCATACAGATCAACGACGGTCTTGCCACATTATGGGGCGAGGATTATTACCTCAAAGGAGCTCCGCTTATGATAGCAGGTATCGCCCTCGTATACTTCATCGGATATATGGGTCAGCCTCACCTCATCATCAAGACAGTTGCTATAAAAGATGAAAAGTCTATAAAGCTGGTTCCTCTGATAGGAGCTGCATTCGGATTCGTACTTTCTTTCGGAGTATATATCCTCGGTATGGTAGGACGTGTGGCATATCCTGATATCTCCATGCTTCCCGGCGGAAGCGCTGAATACATCATGCCGATGCTGGCGCTTTCCAATCTGCCTCCTGTCCTTGCAGGACTTATACTGGCAGGTGCCACTGCGGCGATAATGTCGACAGCAAGCGCTCTGCTGCTGGTAATAGGTTCATCTGTGGGCAACGACCTGCTCACCATGGCAAGACCTCAGGCAAGCGAAGAATCAAAGATGAAGATAACAAGATGGTCTACATATTTCCTGGGACTTGTGGCATGTGCTATGTGTTTCATACCGCTGTTTTCGGTAGGCGTTTACCAGCTGACATGGATAGCATGGTCAGTACTTTCACCGGCATTCATACCATGTATCATCGGCGGCCTCTACTGGAAGAACGGCACCAAAGGTGGCGCCATAGCTGCAATGGTCGTTGGCTCCATCACAGGATTCGGATGGTACTATCTGCTGCAGGACAGGACGAACATACATACCTTCTTTGCAGCTCTGGTGCTGGCGACAGTTGCGTATATAGTAGTCAGCAAACTGACCAGTAAACCTCCCCAGGATGTCATAGACCTCTTCTATTATGCAAAGAGATTCGACGATCCGTCAGAAAAAGCTGGTGCTCCTGCTGCAGCTGAGATATCCGTTGTAAAGTCAGGTGTTCAGATCAGCGCAGATCAGTTCAGAGCCGTGACAGACGGGTGCAGCAGCAGTTCAGAACAGGTATATGCATGATATGTCTGAGATAAAAGTCATAAAAGGAGTCCGCTACACGCCTGAGATGTTCCTGAAACGTATGGCAAAATCGAAACGTCTTGAGAATATCAAGGTGCGCCACATGAATACACTTTACAGCCTTTGCTGGATATTCCAGCTTCGGATAGCCATCAGAGTCACAAAAAAGACTACCCGATACGCAGGATATTACGCCGGGTTCGACGAGATAGCCATGACACCCGGCAAACTGGCCATGCTCCCTTCCTGGGAGCTGTCAGATGTCCCCGCTCAGTGCGTACTTCAGGACAAACTGACTGAAGATCAGGCACTTGAGCGGACATGGGAATACAACAAAACAGGCGTACAGCGCAAATTCCGCATAATGAGCGCCCCTCCTGTCCTCGAGGAGCATGTCACGGAACGCATGTACAAACCACTTTATCTGTTCGAGTTCCACAATACAGAGCTGGACGAAAAAAAATACAAGGTTCTTGATTCTCTTACCGGAGATCTTGAGGATATAAGCATAACATAACAATGATACTATAAAAGCCTGAGAACGGGTCAACAACTGACCGGTCCTCAGGCTTTTGTAATATCTCATGCACCCTCTCATCCGAATACCGGACCGAGACATTCCATGAGTTTCTTATACTTCGCAAGCAGTTCATCATACACCTGCTTCTTTTCAGGATCAGGATGATATATCCTGTCCTCTTTTATTATCTTTTCACAGGCTTCCTCAGGAGAATCCCATATACCGCAGGCAACGCCTGCCAGTATACCTGCCCCGAGACATCCTGCACTTTTGTTGCTTTTAGTCGTAACAACATCCCTGCCTGTAGCGTCTGCCTTCATCTGGCACCATACCGGACTCAGTGCTCCGCCTCCGAAACTGATTATGCGGTCAACACTGATCCCCATGGATTCTGTTGTTTCTATGATCCTGCACAGTACCATCACCACGCTCTCCATGATAGCCCGCACGAAATGCTCCTTGCTGTGTGCTATCGTCATGCCGAAAAAGCAGGCTCTCGCACTGGCGTCAAGATCCGGAGGACCCGAGCCCTGAAGATGCGGCAGTGCGATCAGTCCCTCTGAACCTGCCGGCACACTGTCAGCCATAATGTCCAGCTGATCGAAGGCGTTCATGCCTCCATCCCCTTCTCTGATGAGCTCCATCTCACCGAAAGTGTCTCTGAACCATTTCATATACATGCCGCCTGTGGAGTATGCGTGCACCATGTATATGTCTTCCAGCACGCTACAGTAGCAGGGCATCTGTTTTGCGGGGTCAAGAACGATATGATCCGCCATAGCCATCGTGCACAGTGATGAGCCTGTACTGTCTGAAAAACTGCCGGGATGTATTGCACCTGTGCCTACCGGTCCGCAGGCAAGGTCGCTGCCTCCGATGTTCACCGTCATAGTTTCCGGCAGGCCGAACTTCGCTGCTGCCTCTTTTGTTATCTTTCCGACGATTGAACCGGGTCTCACTATCTGCGGAAGCTGTGCCTTTGTTATGCCTATATACTCCAGCATCTCGTCCCAGTACTGTCTCATCCTGATGTTCCAGTAGATTGAGCTTCCCAGCATCGAGTCATCCTCAGCCATCTTACCTGTAAGAAGATATGCAAAATATCCGTTGAGCTGCAGTATATGTGCGATGTTCCTGAATATCTCAGGCTCGTTTTTCCTGATCCATATGAGCTTTGCACCCGGCCACAGAGCGTCACAGCCTACCTGTCCTGTATGATGCTGGATCGTAGTGCTGCCAAAGGCGTCAACTATCTCCTTAGCCTCCTGCAGAGCTCTGGTGTCGCACCAGATTATTGCCGGTCTCAGCGGTCTGCTGTCACTGTCGAGGAAAACACTTGTCTCGCCCTGGCAGGATATCCCCAGAGTCAGTATGTCCTCCCGGGATATACCGGCATTCTTTACAGCTCCGGAAACAGCTGCTTTGAAAAGCTCTGTATATTTTTCAGCGTCCATTTCCGCCCATCCGGGCCGGGGCGTCTGTATCTGATACTCCTCTGTAGCGCTGCCTGCTTCCCTGCCTTCGCAGTCGAACACCGCTGCCTTGAAAGCAGTCGTACCCATGTCTATGGTCAGTATATATTTCATATCGTCATTGTTCATATCTGTCTGTCATCTCTCCTGATGTTTTTGTTCACAGATACTATTGTAAAGGTTCCTCACCTGTTTATCAATGCGATGTCAGATATTTTTCTGCATAATATATTGCAACGGCGCCATCGGATATGGCTGTGACTACCTGCCTGAGCGGTTTCGTCCTTACATCGCCCACAGCAAAAACACCGGGTATATCTGTCTCCGTGCTTTCTCCTGCCGTGATATATCCGCTGCTGTCAAGCTGCAGCTGTCCCTGCACCAGCTCTGTCGCAGGCTTTCTGCCTATGCTGATGAATACTCTGTTGCAGCTTATCATGCTTTCTTCACCTGTAAGTGAATTTTTTATCCGGACGCTTTCGAGTTTATCGTCCCCGATGAACTCTTCTGCCACTGAGTTCCATATGATCTCTATGTTTTCCGTTTCCATCAGCGGCTTGTGATATATCTTTGTGGCGCTGAGTCTGTCCGTACGGTTTATCAGTACGACTTTTTCTGCTATCCTCGAAAGCAGCATCGCATCGGCTGCCGCAGAATTTCCTCCTCCGATGACTGCAGCAGTCATGTCTTCACAGAACATACCGTCGCATACAGCGCAGTAGCTGATACCTTTTCCTGAAAACCTGTCTTCTCCCGGTATTCCGATTTTTTTAGGATCTGCACCCGTTGCAAAGACTACAGTCCTGCTGTAAAACACGCCTTCACTTGT
>CAJJPZ010000117.1 GCA_905193765.1 uncultured Eubacterium sp. | reverse complement strand
TGCTGGGAAGCTTTTCATTCGGTGATTATTTTAAAGAACAGTCGCTGACATGGGGCTGGGAGTTCATAACACAGGTCCTGAAAATGCCGACAGACAAGCTGTGGGCAACGGTTTATGAGAATGATGATCAGGCATATGATATATGGAAAGATATCATAGGAATGCCGGAGGAGAGGATCGTGCGTCTGGGTAAAGACGATAACTTCTGGGAGATCGGAACAGGTCCATGCGGTCCGTGCTCCGAGATATATTTTGACAGAGGCGAGAAATACGGCTGCGGAGACCCTGACTGCAAGCCGGGTTGCGACTGTGACAGATATGTAGAATTCTGGAATCATGTGTTCACCCAGTTCAGTAAAGATGATGAAGGGAACTATACAGACCTGACCCATCCTAACATAGATACAGGTATGGGTATCGAAAGACTGGCCTGCATAATGCAGGGAGTGGATTCCATCTTCGATGTGGACACTATACAGTATATACTTAAGGAAGTCGTAAGAGTTTCAGGCGTGGAATACAAAGACGGCGAAGCAGAAACAGATGTTTCCATAAGGATAATCACAGATCATCTGCGCTCCATGACTTTCATGATTGGAGATGGCATAACGCCGGGCAACGAAGGTCGCGAATATGTCCTCAGACGTCTCATCAGAAGAGCTGCCAGACACGGCAGGATACTCGGCATAGAGGGACAATTCCTGTCAAAGCTCTGCGGCAAGGTCATAGATGTTTCTGCCGGCGCATACCCTGAACTTGAAAAGCGTCGTATCATGATACAGAAAGTCGTAGCTGCAGAAGAAGACAGATTTGCCGCTACCATAGACCAGGGAATGAAGATAATTAACGGGTATATCGATGAACTCAGACAGGATGGTAAAACAGTCCTTGACGGCAGAAAGGCATTCAAACTTCATGATACTTACGGGTTCCCGATAGACCTGACAAGAGAGATACTTGAAGAATCCGGATATGCTGTAGATACTGAAGGCTTCGAATCTGCTATGGCCGAACAGAAGGACCGTTCACATGTGGAACAGGATATGGAAGGCGCCGGCTGGGACGAGGCATCAGCTGACTTCATGACAGATGAAGAAACTGTATTCACAGGATATGATACCCTTGTGGATCACAGCGTCGTAAAAGCGATACTCTGCGACAATAAACCTGTCAGCTCGGTAAAAGAAGGAGACAGTTGCGTCGTAGTTCTTGACAGAACGCCTTTCTATGCAGAAAGCGGCGGACAGGCCAGTGATACAGGATATATATATAATGACAACTGCAAGGTGGAGATCACTGATGTCAAAAAGATGAACAAGGTCTTCACTCACAAAGCAACGATCCTCAGCGGTGAACTCAGGACAGGTGATACCGTTGAAGCTATGCCGCTGGCTGTTGCAAGGAACCGTACATCAGCAAACCATACGGCTACACACATGCTGCAGAAGGCGCTTCAGGAAGTCCTCGGCGATCATGTCAAGCAGTCAGGCTCATCGGTAACGAAAGACGGTCTGAGATTCGACTTCAATCATTTCCAGGCTATGACTGCGGATGAGATAAATCGGGTCGAAGATACGGTCAATAATAAGATCAGTCATTTCATCGATGTTACTACTGACGTGATGTCTGCGGAAGAAGCGTTCGAAACGGGTGCTATGGCTCTGTTTGGAGAAAAATACGGTGATACTGTAAGAGTAGTTTCCATCGGCGATTACAGCAAGGAGCTGTGCGGCGGCACACATGTCAGGAACTCCGGACAGATAGGTGCGTTCAAGATACTCAGCGAATCTGGCGTTGCATCCGGAGTAAGAAGGATCGAGGCAGTCACCGGTCTTGGCATACTCGAGAAGTACAATGAAGATGAAGCGATCATAAATGACACTGCAGCTGCTGTCAAATCCAAGCGTGACATGCTTGCAGAAAAATCTGCAGCACTGATGGATGAAGTCAAGGCTCTGAAAAAGGAAATCGAGGAACTCAAAAAAGCCGAGATGAACAAAGGGCTGGACAATCTTATAGATGAAGCCAGAGAAATCAACGGCAGAAGGCTGATAACAAAACAGTTCGATGATTACAATATCAATGATCTCAGAGCTCTGTCGGATACTATAAAGGCCGAAAATAAAAATGTGGCTATGGTGTTCGCAGCAGTAAGCGGTGGCAAGGTCACTTTCCTGGTATCTCTGACTGATGATCTTGTTCAGGATGGTCTCCATGCCGGAAAGATGATCAAGGAAATCGCAGCTGCTGCCGGTGGCGGTGGCGGCGGTAAAGCTGACATGGCTCAGGCCGGTGCAAAGGATCCGGGCAGAGTACAGGATGCATTTGATAAAGCTGCCGAATTACTGTGATTATATTACGCAAACTGTTTTGGCATTTATTTGTAATTTATGTGTAAACTTACGCAATTTACTTGTAAAGATATCCGTTTAAGTGATATAATCTTATTATTCTTAATTAGATGGAGGTAATGTTATTATGGACAGACAGACGAGAATGTATGATAACTTTGATAAAGTCGAACAGAGAACGATCGAAGAAATTTTAAATATAGTTTATGATGCTCTTGAAGAGAGAGGATATAATGCTATCGATCAGATGGTAGGGTATATATTATCAGGAGATCCGTCATATATCACAAGCCATAACAATGCAAGGAATGTGATGGGCAGGATAGAGCGTGATGATCTCGTAGAAGAGCTCATCAAGGCATATCTGAATAAATAGGCTTCAGGTTTTTATAAGGCGGGTCTGTGATACAGTCCCGCCGGTTTTTGTATGTAATAATAAATGAAAGGATCTTATTATAATGAAAAAACTCGCATTGGATGTCGGAGACAAGACGATCGGTGTTGCAGTCAGTGATGCACTTGGCATAACCGCTCAGGGAGTAACAACTATCGAGCGTGTAGGTATAAGGAAAGACTCTGGGAAAGTCATGGACTATGCTAAAGAATTCGATTGCGATACGATCGTTATAGGACTTCCTAAACGACTCGATGGAACAGACAGTCCGCAGACAGAAAAAGTATATGAATTCAAAACGATGCTTGAAAATAAAATGAAAAGCTCCGGTATGGGACATATCGATATCGTTTATTATGATGAGCGCCTTACGACTGTAATGGCAGAAAAGGTTCTGATCGAAGCAGACGTGAGTCGCCGTAAAAGAAAACAGGTCATAGATAAACAAGCAGCAGTCCTGATCCTGCAGGGATATCTGGATTCAAGACGCTAAAAAGGGCAATGTGGATAGATTTACAACTATTCCTTTAAACATAATTATCGGAATAGTTAATGCTTATACCATGATGTACAGGTTCTACAACAAGTCACATATTAATTAAAACAACTAAAAACATCCGAAGTGTTCATGGATAGAAATGCAGTCTTCTGTGGAGCTTCGGATGTTTTTATATGATAAGTTAAATAAGTATGCTGATTTGATGTTTGTGTGAGTTCCGGGTAGATGCGACCTGTTTTACAGATCTGCAGGTATCTTTAATATCATTCCAGGTTCTAGTTCTGATGCATTGACGTCATTGATGTGACTGATCCTGTAGACAGCATCACGTGGATCGGTATCATTATCTTTATAATCACTGGCTATATTCCAGAGTGTGTCACCTGATACGACTTCGACTTCAGTATATTGTGTTTTCTCAAGTGCTGTCGTTTCATCCAGACCTGTTATAAAGCTGAATCCGGCAATGATAAGCCCTGCCATGATCATTACGGATATTATGAATCTTGGCCTTGACTTTATTCTGTATTTTTTCTTCTTCTGTGATTTCATTGTATCGACCTCACTTTCAAAACTTATAAACATTTGTTCTTTATATTGAAAGTATATCAGAATATATGTTCGCAGTCAAGCAAATAAGAAACATTTGTTCGATATAACGCAAAAAAATTATGCAGTCCCTTTCGGGTACTGCATATTGTATTCAATCGATTGAACCGATCACATTTTTATAAGTTTCGCATATGCCTTATCGAGCAGTACTGTGAGTTTCTTCCGGAATATGATCCCTATGATACACAGTATTATCGCTATGCCGGCTATCACTCCTGCGCTGGTGTATCCTCCTGTACTGATCTGGCGTCCTATGAGAAGGCTTCCCATCATTCCGGGACTCCTGCCTATCAGGGATACTATGAGAAACGGTTTCAGCTTGACTTCAGAAAGGCCGGCGACATAGTTGCACAGATCTTTCGGTACTCCCGGTATGAGGAATATCAGAAAGATTATGACTACAGCTCTTTTGGTATTCATCGTGTCGAGCATTTTCTGTATACGCTCTTCACCGAATATAAGATGCATCGCATCATGTCCCAGTACCCTGGCTATATAGTATGTCAGTACAGATCCGAGAGCTGCGCCGATAAGCGAGTACAGATATCCCACCCAGAACCCGTATGCATATCCGGCTGCAAACTGCAGCCATTGTCCCGGTATTATACAGATGACTATCTGGAGTATCTGAGCCAGGATATAGAACAGGATGCTTTTTGTCTTGTATTCCGCAAACAGTGCATTGACCCGTTCTATACTGGAAAATTCATCTATTATATTATGATGGAAGAAATAGATGTACAAAGGGATCCCGACCAGTATGACGAGAAATATAAGCATTTTGAAAATTGCAGAAAAAACCTTAAATTTCTTCCTCAGACTGTCTTTTCTTTCCAGTATTAATGACATTGTTCCATTCCTCCATCCCATGCATCCATAAAAAGCCTGTACAAACTTTTTTATATGAATGTCAGTTATTTTTCCATGCTCCTGAAAATAAGTCCCTTGTCATACATCTGCTGAAGAGCCTTGATCACACCGAATTTGGAATGTTCATATGTCAGACCACCCTGAAAATATACGATATAAGGTGGTCTGATAGGTGCATCTGCGGAAAGTTCTATCGATGATCCCTGGACGAAAGCACCCGCTGCCATTATGACCTGATCTTCATATCCGGGCATGTCCCATGGTTCAGGTGAAACGAATGAATCCACAGGTGCAGCAGCCTGGATACCCTTGCAGAATTCTATCACACCTTCTGCCGAACCCAGCTTGACTGCCTGGATTATATCGCTTCTCACATCTTCAGCCTCAGGACACACTTCGTATCCCAGCTGCTTGAAAGCCTTGGCACAAAGTACAGCACCTTTTACAGCACCATTTACTGTTTTAGGTGCAATGAACAGTCCCTGCAGCATAGATCTTGTCTGTCCGAACATCAGTCCACATTCACCGCCGATGCCCGGGGATGTCATCCTGTATGATATCTTGTCTATGAGATCCTGTCGTCCGGCGATATATCCACCGGTCAGTGCAAGACCGCCTCCAGGATTTTTTATCAGTGATCCGGCAATAACATCTACACCAACATCAGTCGGCTCCTTCACATGAAGAAATTCACCGTAGCAGTTATCTGCCATACATATGATTTCGGGATTTATGTTCTTTACGAATCTGACCCATTCTTCGATTTCTTCGATGGTGATCGCTTTTCTCCAGCCATAACCTGTAGCTCTCTGCAGAGTTATCATCCTTGTGGCAGGAGTTATTGCTTCCCTGAGTGCCTCGAAATCGATGCGGCCTTTATCTGTAAGCTCAACCTGTTTGTAACTTACACCGTAATCTTTGAGAGAGCCCTTGCCTTCTCCACGTATTCCGATAACTTCCTCAAGAGTGTCATACGGAGCACCTGTACAGTATATAAGTTCATCTCCTGGTCTGAGTATACCCATAAGAGTCAGCGTCAGAGCATGTGTTCCATTTACGATTATAGGTCTTACAAGTGAAGCTTCTGTGTGGAAAATGTCAGCATATACTTTTTCTATCGCATTTCTTCCGGGATCGTCATATCCATATCCCGTATTCCATGAAAAATGCATATCTCTGATACCGTTTTTCTGGAATGCATCCAGAACTTTATACTGATTGTATGCCATTATATCGTCGAGTTCGCTGAAATGTTCTGAAACAAGATGTTCACTCCTGTCTATCAGTTCAAGCACTTTTTCGGATATACCGAACGATTCTTTTAGTAGATTATAAGTGTTTATCTGCATATCATGATCCTCTTTTTATTTTTCTTCTGTATCTTCTGATATCGTTTTTTCCTGGGCTTCGATATATTTAACAAGTGCTGATGATGTGTAGTTTCCAGGATTGAAAAAGTTCAGCACACACTGTCCGTAGGTTTTCTCTTTTGAACTCTTCATCATATATCTATCGAGTTTCTTCTGTATCTCTTTGGATACATTTGTCAGATATGTTTTTTCATCATCACTCATAGGCTGCTGCCAGCGGAGGACAGGATACCCGTTATTACCGTACATATTCGATGAGTCTCTCATATATGCCGAGCCCAGTGCTGACGACATGTTCATGAGACTGTATCCGGAAACAGAAGTCGAAGATTTTGAAACTTCATTCGTACCTTCCTTGTCACAGAAACCTGTACCTGTCTTGAAATAGTCATGTATATAGTAATTGTTCCTTATGAAAGAGCCTGATACCTGGTCATCATCTTCATTGAGATAGCTTCCGATGACACCTCCGTATATATCGGCATTCCTGATTTCCCCGATATTGTAACAGTTTGTTATCTTCACGCCTTTCACGCCGACGATACCGACAACACCTCCGGCGCTGCTTTCGGTAAAGTCTGCACTTTTATTCTGTTTTTTTGTCTTCGCACTGTTTTTGGTCCCGCTTTTGCTGGCGACTTTTTTATCGGTCTTTCCTCCCGTTATGATGATGCTGCCTGTATTATAACAGCTTTTCACTGAAGAGCCGCCTGCGTTGGCATAGCCGACTACACCTCCGGTAGCTTCTGTATTTGAATTCACAGT
>CAJJPZ010000116.1 GCA_905193765.1 uncultured Eubacterium sp. | reverse complement strand
ATAAATGCTTCATCGGAAAAGGGTACCTCAGTGACCAATGGAATGAGTAACAGCGGAAGAGACAGCGGTACAGCCAACAGCGGGCTGCTGGTTGATGTAAGGACCGGGGATTTCGGTTCGGATCATCCTCTTGCAGGGATGGAATTTCAGAGAAAATATGAACGGCTGGCATACGAGAACGGTGCAGGGAAACTGCCTGCTACAGATCTGGGATCGTTCAGCAAAGATACCGGCGATCCGGTGAGAAAAAGCCTCCCCGGTTTTGCAGCGGAAGCAATAATCGAGGCGATGCCGCATCTTGGCAGGAAGCTGAAGGGATTCGATGATGATTCGGCAGTCCTCACAGCAGTCGAAACAAGGAGTTCGTCGCCTGTAAGGATACCGAGAGACAGCGATTTTTCCTGCAGCATAAAAGGTATCTGCCCGGCGGGAGAAGGAGCAGGATATGCAGGAGGTATAATGTCTGCAGCAGTAGATGGTATAAAGGCTGCTGAAAAACTGTTATAATACCGCAGGCCCGGAATATACTTTAACATACTGTGCATGTGAACAAACATGTCAGATGAGTATGTCAGTTATGACAGGTTCCGGGGGAGGCGGCACACAGAGATATGGATGTCAGGGAAGAGCTTCTTTTTGATTTTGCAGTGAATATGCCCCGGATACTTGTGACCGGGAAAACTATAGTCATAGACAACGTAAGAAAGATCATGATGTTCTCAGATACGCAGATCGTCGTATCCAGCGGACGGAGATACACGGCTGTCACCGGACGCAACTTTGTCATAACTACACTGAGGGAAGAAAGGATGCTGGTATCAGGTGAAGTCGAAGAGATTCGGTTTTTTAAGACATTCCAGGAAAATGAAGATCGAAGGGACTGATAATGCCGGTTTTTTTAACAGATGTATCAGAAACGGCATAGCTCTCAGGAATATCCGGTGGCACAGCCAACTGGAATCATACTTCGAATCGGAAGGTGGAGACACAGAACGTATAAGAAAGGCGGCAGGAAACTCGTACAGACTCACTGTTGTAGGTGAACGGGGAATGGTACCTGTGCTGCGCTATATAAGAAAGAATATCGTGACTGTTGCAGGCGCTTTTTTACTGGGCGCCTTGATTTTTTATCAGAGCATGTTCATCACGGAGATAAGGATCGACGGGTACGGCAGCATACCTGAAGCAGAGATACGCAGTGCGCTCAGTGAAGCGGGGGTGCGCGAGGGAATGAAGAAACAGGGGGAGTACAGCGACGCCAGGCAGCTGCTGTACAGCAGGTTTGCCACGCTATCATGGGTAAGCTTCCATGAAAGGGGCAGGATGCTGGAAGTGAGCGTTGCGGAGTCAGGTGATGATTTCATTGAAAAGAAACGTACTTCGGATAAAAGGCCGGTGGACATCATCGCGTCAAAATCTGGTATCATCGAAAAGGTGGATCCGCTGAATGGAAGCGCCCGGGTAAAAAAAGGCGATTACGTCAACAAAGGCAGCGTGGTGATAAGCGGGAAATACAGGTATCAGAGTTCAGACTACAGCAAGGGAGATAAATTTTTCACTATGTACAGTCATGCTGAAGGGAGTGTCCTGGCCAGGGTGCCGGAGCATCTGACATTGTATTATGATAAGTATAACAGGAAAAAACAGACTACGAGCAGATCGTATTTCGGGATCATGGTGAAAGCAGGAGACAGGCAGTTCGATACGGGGCTGCATGGGATGAGATACAGGGCTTCAGTAAAAGAGAAGCACAAGGTAGTGGACATAGTGAAGCCGGTGCCTTTCTCGGTATATACATATGTGGTGCATGAAGTGGAGCTGACCGAGTATCCTGCAGATATGGATAAGATAAAGAGGCACGCGGAAGCATCAGCCAGGGAGCATTTCAGGCGTGAACTCAGCGGCAGCGAGCGGGTGACAGACATGAGCATAGAATACACTGAAAGCGCAGGTCTGATACGGGCATATGTTTTCGCCGAGGTGATAGAGGAGATCGGGGTGGAGAAAGTGCTGAAGGTGAAAGAAAAAAACAGGCACAATGAATAAAAGGTTTGAATTTTGACATACAAGAAAATATAATATAAGAAAAGTATAATAACATCAGTAAGGAGTCGATATTTGGAAAATCTGACCAGGGAAACGAACAGCCGGGAGCATATGGTGAGAGTATCTGTCAGTGATGATATAGACAGAGGCGAGCTCTTCGGCAGTTTTGACAAAAATCTTAAAATAATAGAGAACAATCTCAAGGTGGATATAATACAGCGGGATGGAGATCTCATACTCAAGGGAGAACATGTCGGTGAAGCGGAAAAACTGCTGAGTGAGATGATGAGCGTTCTGGAAAAAGGAGAAAAATTGGACGAACAGAAAATAGGGTATATCGCAGAACTCAGTGATGAGGGTATTTCATATGAGAAGCAGGATGTTGGAAGAGACATAATATGCTTCACCCACGAAGGCAGGCCGTTAAAGGCGAAAACGCTGGGACAGAAGCGGTATGTGGACAGCATAAAGAAAAAGGACATTGTATTCGGCATAGGCCCTGCAGGAACAGGAAAAACGTATATAGCGGTCGCTATGGCTGTGAATGCATTCAAGAACAAGGAAGTCCAGAAGATAATACTGGCAAGGCCCGCGGTGGAGGCCGGCGAGCGTCTTGGATTCCTGCCGGGAGATCTTCAGGAAAAGGTGGATCCTTACCTTAGGCCCCTGTATGACGCGCTGTACGATGTGCTGGGACGTGAGAGTGCGCTGAGACTCAAGGAAAAAGAAGCTATAGAGGTCGTGCCGCTGGCGTATATGAGAGGGCGTACTCTCGATAATTCGTTTATAATACTTGACGAAGCGCAGAACACGACGCCTGAACAGATGAAAATGTTCCTGACCAGGATGGGGTTCGGATCGAAGGTGGTGGTCACCGGAGATGTGACACAGATCGATCTGCCCCGTGGCAAACGTTCCGGGCTCATCGAAGCATCTAAGGTGCTGAAGGGTATAAATGAAATAGGTTTCTGCTATATGAAGGAGATGGATGTCGTGCGACATCAGCTCGTCAAGAAAGTCATAAGCGCATATGATGCTTTCTACAGAGCACATCCGCCCAGGGAGGATTGAGGAATTATGAATATCATATACAATGATGAAACAGCTGAAGGCCCGGAGTTCCTGGAGATCTTCGGGGAAGCTGCGGAGCTGTGTGTGGAAAAGGAAGGCTTTTCGCCTGATAATATGGAAATAAGTCTGACTTTCGTGTCAGGAGATGAGATCAGAGAGCTGAACAGGAATTACAGGAATGTGGACAGGTGTACCGACGTTCTGTCGTTCCCGATGATAGAGGACTTCAATGAACTGGAGACAGCCGATGATGACACCGCATGTGACGAGGATATACTCCTCGGAGATGTGGTGATATGTCTTGAGCAGGCAAGGCGGCAGGCAGAGGAATACGGGCATTCCGAAAAGCGCGAGCTTGTGTATCTCTTCGTGCATAGTGTCTGTCATCTTCTCGGATACGACCATATGACTGATGAAGATAAAAAGGAAATGAGAGCGCGGGAGGAAGAAATCATGTCCATCCTCGATCTGGAAAGAGGTGAGTGATGATGGAACTGGATATGCATAAAGCAGCCGAGCTGTATGAAACTGCTGAAAGAATCTCGGACAATGCATATGCACCGTATTCTGGATTCAGGGTAGGTGCAGCGCTCCTTGCCGGAAATGGCAGGGTATATACAGGTGTGAATATAGAGAACTCATCTTTCGGAGCCACTATATGTGCCGAACGGACAGCTTTTGTGAAAGCTGTTTCGGAAGGCGAACGTGATTTTACAGCTATTGCGGTGACCGTGCGCGGTAAAGAATCTGTACCCTGCGGCATATGCAGGCAGTTCATGTATGAATTCGCGCCGGATATAAAGATAATAACAGGTCCTGACGTTGAACATCTCAGCATAAGGACTCTTGAAGAACTGTTTCCGTCAGGATTCAGGTTATGATGCAGACGGGAGGTGTGCATATGAAAACAGGATTCGTAGGTATCGTGGGAAGGCCGAATGTCGGCAAGTCGACGCTCCTCAATGCCATACTGGGTGAAAAGATCGCTATAACAACGGACAAGCCGCAGACAACAAGAAATACCATAAGAGGCATATATACTCATTATGCTGAAGCTGAAGGCGAAGATGACATGCAGATGGTGTTCATCGATACCCCGGGGATACACAAGCCGAGGAACAAACTGGGAGAGTTCATGACAGATGCTGCGACCGGGACTTTCAATGAAGTGGACGCCATCATATTCATCGTGGACGACAAGATGTCCGCAGGACCGGGAGACAGATATATCGTGGACCTGCTGGATAATGTGACTACGCCGAAGATCCTTGTCATAAACAAGATAGACAAGCTCGGACCCGATGATTTTGCAGAGATATACAATGAATATGATCAGACAGGTATATTCGAAAAGATCCTGGGAGTATCGGCAAAAGAAGGCACGAATGTCGGCGATGTCATAGCCGCTGCTGCGGACTTCATGGAAGATGGACCTATGTATTTCCCGGACGACATGATAACCGAAAATCCGGAGCGCTTCATCGTGAGCGAAATCATAAGGGAGAAGATACTGCTGTATCTGCAGGATGAGGTCCCTCACGGTGTGGCAGTTGAGATAGAACAGTACAGAGAAGAGAAAAACATAACCAGGATAAATGCTGTCATCTACTGTGAAAAGAAGTCCCATAAAGGTATGATAATAGGCAAGGGCGGCAGGAAGCTCAAAGGCATAGGCAAAAGCGCAAGAGAAGAGATAGAGGCGCTTCTGGGCACGAAGGTATATCTGGAACTGTGGGTCAAAGTAAAAGAAAACTGGAGGGACAGCGATATAGCTCTTTCTAATTTCGGATACAAGGAATGACGGAGCTGCAGGCATGAAAGGATGGTATAGCAGTTGCTGACTGATACAGAGGGTATCGTTCTGAAGCAGATAAAGACATCGTACAACAGGCGGATGATACTTCTTTTTTCAAGAAAGTACGGGAAGATAAGCGCAGGCACCAGTATAGGAGAGAAGGGCAGGAGCAGGAGCTCCCTGGCGCTGCGGCCGTTCACATACGGCAGATACGAGCTGTATAAAAACCGCGAAAGCTACAACATAAACAGCGCGGAAGTCCTTAAAAGCTATTACCGGATAGGCGAGGATGTCGATAAATATATGAACGGGGCTTATGTTCTCGAGTTTACAGAGAAGATACTTTCTGAAGAAATGCAGGCTCCCGGGCTGTTCGACCTGCTGCTTGATTTTTTCTCGCTGCTTGAAAACCGCAGCAGAGGTATAGGCACACTTGTGCTGGCGTATCAGACCAAGGCGCTGGGCTTCTGCGGAGTGATGCCGGAACTTGATCACTGTACCATATGCGGTGAAAAAAAAGAGCCATTCAGGTTCTGTGTGGAGGAAGGCGGCATAATATGCAGAGAATGCTGGAAAAACTTGCAAAAATCGAGCCAGCATAAGTTGATTTATGATGTTAAATTTGGTATAGTAGATATATTAAAATATTTTAAGGTCAATTCTTTGAAAAAACTTGAAAATCTGGCCCTTAAGGAAGAGACCGGAAAGCTGCTGCAGACTGTAGTAAGGGAATATGCGGCATATTATTTGGATACATCGGATCTGAAGAGCGAAAAGATGATCTGATGAAGAGGACAGGAGGTAAGAGATGGAAATTACTTTAGAAAAGATAGAACTGGTGAAAGACAGAACAGGTGTGACTTATGCAGAAGCCAAAGCAGCGCTTGAAGAAGCTGAAGGAAGTGTGGTCGATGCCATAATCTCGATCGAGGAAACTATCAACGCCGGAGAAAAGAAAAGAGGTTTCGGCAAAAAAGGAGAAGCTCTTTTCTCAAGTCTCAAAGATCTTATCAAGAAGGGCAATGTTGCAAAGATCCAGGTGAAGAGAGATGACGAACTTATACTGAACGTTCCGGTGAATGCAGGTATAGTCGGTCTCGTTATAGCGCCTATCGCTTCGGTAGTTGCTGTAGTTGCCGCATTCGGTTTCAAGTGTACGATAGAAGTGATCAAGGATGACGGCACTATAATCGATGTGAGCGACGCTGTGACAGACGCTATGGGGACTGTAGTGGAAAAAGGCAGCACCGTTGCCGGAGAAATGAAGGAAAAAGGTGCAGATCTTTACCAGAAGGGAAAAGAGAAAGGCGCTGACCTCTATCAGAAAGGCAGAGAAAAAGCCGGTGAAGCCGTTGAAAAAATGAAGAAGAACGAAGATGAAGAAGATCTCGATTTCACAGAATGTTTTGAAGACGCGGAAATCGTTGACGACGTTGAGGTGAAGATCGAAGATGAAGCTCAGGCAGCCGACGCCTGCGGGGAAGAAAC
This sequence comes from uncultured Eubacterium sp., assembly GCA_905193765.1. Lineage (GTDB taxonomy): Bacteria > Bacillota > Clostridia > Peptostreptococcales > Anaerovoracaceae > Lentihominibacter. The sequence goes on along the minus strand of CAJJPZ010000116.1, from coordinate 483 downwards.
TGCCGGTGAGAAAGAAGACGCTGACAAAGAGCAGGAATAAAGTGCATTATCAGGAAATATCGCGATCGGTATTTCCTGTGCTTTAAATATAATAAAACAATGGAGAATTAATATGAGCAGAGAAGTGACGATGGATAAGATTACAGCCCTTGCCAAGAACCGCGGATTCATATTCCCGGGTTCCGAGATATACGGCGGACTGGCTAATACATGGGATTACGGACCGCTTGGTGTGGAACTCAAGAACAATGTCAAAAAAGCATGGTGGAAAAAGTTCGTACAGGAATCAAAGTACAATGTCGGACTGGATGCAGCCATACTCATGAATCCGCAGACATGGGTGGCTTCAGGTCATGTGGGAGGATTTTCGGATCCGCTGATAGACTGCAAGGCCTGCAAAGCAAGATTCAGGGCGGACAAACTTATCGAGGAATATCTGAAAGCAGAAGGAATCGAAGACGTCATACCTGACGGATGGTCAAA
>CAJJPZ010000115.1 GCA_905193765.1 uncultured Eubacterium sp. | reverse complement strand
AGTTCAAGTATTTTATTCTGTCTTGAAATTCTCATAGTGTGTCCTCCATGTATATTTATACCGTTTATTATAATATAATACATGAATTTAGTCAATTGATGTATCGATTTATGTATAAAATTTCATTTACAGAACATCTGTTTGCAAATTCCTGCCCGCTGTGATACAATTATCCTGCGTGTTTATATGCATACAATAATTTACATATGGAGATGAAATGAAGATTTTAGGGATAGACCCGGGGTATGCTATCTTAGGCTACGGGGTGATAGAAAAGACTGGAAACAGGTTCAGAGTGTGCAGCTACGGAGCTGTAACAACAGAAGCTTCAATGGCTATGGAAGACAGGCTGGAGCATCTGTACGAATCTCTGAGGGAGATAATAGACGAGGAAAAACCGGATGTTGCAGCCATCGAACAGCTTTTTTTCAATACCAATGCCAAGACAGCGATAATGGTGGGACAGGCCAGGGGCGTGGCAGTGCTGGCCTGCAAGAAAGGCGGACTTGAGATAGAGGAATACACACCGCTGCAGATCAAGCAGGCGCTTGTGGGATACGGCAGGGCTGACAAAAAACAGGTGCAGTGGATGGTGAAAACTATGCTGAATCTCAGCGAAGTGCCGAAACCTGACGATACGGCAGATGCACTGGCGGCAGCCATATGCCACGGTCATTCTGCGGATACGAGAAAGAGACTTAAGGAGCTTAAAATAAAATGATAGGATTTCTGAGAGGTGTGTTGTTCGAAAAGGGCAGCGGATATATAATAATAGATGTAGGCGGCATCGGATACGAGGTGTCCGTACCTGCCAATTCAGGTGCATATCTTTCCTCAGAAGGCGAGGAAGTCATGATATACACCACGATGATAGTCAGAGAAGACGATGTGAGTCTTTACGGATTCTCTCGCAGGGGAGAACTGGATGCTTTCAGGAAACTCATAACCGTAAACGGCGTCGGAGCCAAGGCAGGAATCTCCATACTGTCGGCATTCACACTGGAACAGCTTCACCAGGCTATATTTTTCGAAGACGTCAAGGCACTGACGAAAGCCAACGGCATCGGCAAGAAGACTGCAGAGCGTATCGTGCTGGAGCTGAAGGACAAGTTCGATGCAGGAGATACAGCACCGTCCGCAGAAGCTGCAGCTGAAGGACAGGCGCCGGCAGCAGCTTCGTCAGGCAGGGAAGAGGCAGTAGCAGCTCTGGTGGCGCTGGGATATTCCAGAGGAGAGGCCACAGGCGCGCTGGCAGGAGTGAAGGATACTGATCTGAGCACAGAGGAATACATCAAACGCGCCCTGAAGAATTTGTTTTAAAGGATAGATTGTATGGACTACGAAGAAAGAATAACAGCTGCAGAGCTGGGAGACGGCGAGGAGCGATCAGAAGTCACGCTGCGTCCCCAGACTCTCGATGATTACATAGGACAGAAGAAGGCGGCAGAAAACCTGAAGATATTCATAGAGGCTGCCAAGCTGAGGGGAGAACCGCTGGATCATGTTCTTTTTTACGGTCCTCCGGGACTGGGCAAGACCACACTTGCGGGTATAATCGCCAATGAAATGGGTGTCGATATCAGGATCACATCAGGGCCTGCCATAGAGCGGGCCGGAGATCTGGCTGCGATACTGACGAATCTCAATGAGAATGATGTACTGTTCATCGATGAGATACACAGACTCAACCGAACTGTTGAAGAGGTACTGTATTCAGCTATGGAGGATTTTGCACTGGACATAATCATAGGCAAGGGACCGTCAGCCAGGTCCATACGTCTTGATATAGCGAAGTTCACCCTGATAGGCGCTACAACAAGGGCAGGCAGCCTTTCAGCCCCTTTAAGGGATCGATTCGGAGTGAGCTGCAAGTTCGAACTATATACTACAGAGGAACTGATGAAGATCATCGGGCGATCTGCAGGTATACTTGATGTCACGGCAGATGAACAGTCCATGGAGGAGATGGCGAAGCGCTCGAGAGGCACGCCGAGAGTTGCCAACAGGATGCTGAAACGTGTCAGGGACTTTTCCCAGGTAAAGGGCGACGGCAATATAGATATAGACATAACAAGAAAAGCGCTGGAAGCGCTTGGCGTGGATCCCATGGGTCTGGAAAGTCTGGACAGGGAGATACTGAGGACCATAATCCAGCGTTTCAAAGGCGGGCCAGTGGGGATAGATACCATAGCGGCATCCATCGGAGAGGAACGTGTGACAATAGAAGACGTCTACGAACCGTATCTGATACAGGCAGGATTCCTTCACAGGACCCAGAAGGGACGTGTGGTATCGGAGCTGGCGTACAGACATCTTGGGATAGAGCATGACGGTGACGAACAGACAGATATTCAGGAGAACAGATAATGCATATAAATGATTTTGATTACGAACTGCCGGAGGAGCTGATAGCGCAGAAACCGGCAGATAAAAGAGACGCATCGAGGCTTCTTGTGGTGCACAGAGAAACAGGAGAAACAGAACATAAACATTTTTACGATATACTGGAGTATCTGAATGAGGGCGATTGTCTCGCGCTGAACAATTCCAAGGTGTTGCCTGCGAGACTTTACGGTATCAAGGAAGGTACCGGTGCGAAGGTGGAATTCCTGCTTATAAAGCGTATAGATGGAGACCGCTGGGAGACTATGGTGAGACCGGGAAAGAGACTCAAGCCGGGTGACAGCGTCATGTTCAGCGAAGATCCTCTGCTCAAAGCAGATATCATTGACTACGGCAATGACGGTACAAGGATAGTGGAGTTCAGCTATGACGGTATCTTCCTGGAACGACTGGAGGAGATCGGCAGTATGCCGCTGCCTCCGTATATAGAACGTCAGAGCGAGAATGAAGACAGGGACAGGTACCAGACCGTGTACTGCAGGGAAGAAGGCTCCGTGGCGGCGCCTACCGCCGGACTGCATTTTACTGAGGAGCTTCTCGAAAAGGCAAGAGCAAAGGGCGTGGAGCTGGCATATGTCACTTTGCATGTAGGTATAGGTACGTTCAGACCTGTGAAATGCGAGAACATCGAGGATCATTCCATGCATTTCGAGGAATATCATATAGACGAGAAAACGGCAGAGATCATAAACCGTGCCAAGGCAGAGGGAAGACGTGTGATATCAGTAGGCACCACATCCACAAGGACCGTGGAGAGCGCAGCATATTTCGATGAAGAGAAAGACTGCTGGCAGGTGAGATCCGGAGAAAACAGCACAGGGATATTCATCTATCCCGGATATGAGTTCAGGATCATCGACAGCCTGATAACCAATTTCCATCTTCCGAAGTCCACACTGCTGATGCTTATCTCGGCGCTTTACGACCGTGAGAAGATCCTTGAGGTATATCAGGAAGCCATCAGAGAAAAATACAGATTTTTCAGCTACGGCGATGCGATGTTCATAGAGTAGCAGGGAGGACATACATGGCAGCGAAGCAGGAACATGTGACCCATGAATTCGGGGCATTTTACGACGAAAATTCAAAGATACTGATATTAGGAACCATCCCATCTCCGAAATCCAGGGAGATGGGTTTTTACTACGGGCATCCCAGGAACAGGTTCTGGAAAGTGCTGGCGCAGCTCCTTGATGAGCCTTTCCCGGAAACTGTGGACGAACGGAAGGCGATGCTTAAAAAGCACGGCATAGCTTTGTGGGACGTGCTGGCAAGCTGTGAGATACATGGTGCTGCGGATTCCAGCATAAAGGATCCGGTGCCCAATGACATGGATGTGATATTAAAGGCGGCAGATATAAAGGCTGTATTCACAACAGGAACGACAGCGACGAAACTTTACATGAAGCACTGCTATCCGGCATGCGGCATCAGTTCCACCGGCCTGCCGTCAACCAGTCCGGCCAACTGTGCCTGTTCGTATGAAAAGCTGCTGGATGCATACTCGCAGATATTGAAATATCTGTGATTTATGGTATCATATTCAGAGTGTACCAATAAAGCGGATGCGCGGACGATTTTGAGATATTTATGATTTTACAGAGAGGAAAATATATGACAGCTGTTACTTACGAACTTATAAAAACAGATCCCCGGACAAAGGCAAGACGGGGCAGGGTGACGACGCCTCACGGGACTATAGAGACGCCTGTGTTCATGCCTGTAGGGACTGCAGCCACAGTCAAGGCAATGAGACCGGAGCAGGTCGAGGAGACAGGAGCGGAGATAATCCTTTCCAACACATATCATCTTTACCTCAGACCCGGTCATGAGATAGTCAGAGAAGCCGGCGGGCTGCACAGATTCATGAACTGGAACAAGTCCATACTTACGGACAGTGGCGGTTTCCAGGTATTCAGTCTCGGAGCCATGAGGAAGATCAGTGAAGAGGGCGTACAGTTCCGTTCACATATTGACGGTTCGAAGCACATGCTGACTCCGGAAAAATCCATGGAAATACAGAATGCGCTGGGATCGGATATAATAATGGCTTTCGACGAGTGTGCTCCTTATCCTGCGGACAGACAGTATGTCAAGGATTCCCTCGAGAGGACCACAAGATGGCTGAAAAGATGCAAAGACTACCATAAAAATACTGAGAAGCAGTCTCTGTTCGGTATCATGCAGGGTGGTATGTATGCCGACCTCAGAAAGCAGAGCGCCGAGGAGATCGTGGAGCTGGATCTTCCGGGATATGCTATCGGGGGCCTCAGCGTAGGCGAGCCTAAGCCGCTGATGTATGAGATGCTGGACGGATGTGTCGACTATCTGCCTAAGGAAAAACCACGCTACCTGATGGGAGTGGGCAGTCCAGACTGCCTTTTCGAAGGCGTGGAGCGTGGTATAGATATGTTCGACTGCGTGCTGCCGACACGTATCGCAAGACACGGCATGGCTATGACATCAGTGGGACGTGTGAATATAAAGAATGCGAAGTACGAGCGTGATTTCACAGCTCTCGATCCGAACTGCGACTGTTATACATGCAGGAACTATTCGAGAGCGTACCTGCGTCACCTTTTCAAAGCGGACGAGATACTGTCCTCGATGCTTATGACGAACCACAATATACATTTCCTGGTGAATACCATGAAGAATATCAGGAAATCAATCGAGGAAGACAGATTCCTCGAATACAAAAAAGAATTCTACGACAGCTACGGGAGGTTTTGATATATGGATATCTGCAGAGACAGTCAGATCTGCGGAGGCTGCGTCTATCAGGGAGTGCCCTACGAAGAGCAGCTGAGCAACAAATCCGGCGAGGTAAGGAGCCTCCTGGACAGGAAAGATATAAGGTACGGGGAGCTTCTGCCTATCGAGGCAGCTCCTGACAGATACGGATACAGGAACAAGATGGAGTACACCTTCGGCGACATGGAGAAGGACGGCCCGACGACACTGGGTATGCACAAGAAAAAGCATTTCATGTCCATCATAACGGTGGATCAGTGCCAGCTGGTACATGAAGATTTCAACAGGATCCTTCGGGGCGTGCTGGACTTCGTCAATGAAAAGGGATATTCACATTACCATAAGAAAAGACATACGGGGCTGATGCGTCATCTGATCGTCCGCAGAGGCGTCAGGACCGGGGAACTGCTGGTGAACATCGTCACAAGCTCGGAACCGGGGTTCGACGATCAGGCTTTCACAGATATGATACTGGCGCTTCCGCTGGAAAACCAGGTGGTGGGAGTACTGCACACCATAAATGACAGACTGGCAGATGCAGTCTACTGCGACAGGCTGGACATCCTGTACGGACGTGACTACTACAACGAAAAGATACTGGGGCTGGACTTCAAAGTCAGCGCATTCTCGTTTTTCCAGACCAACGTGGCAGCGGTGGAAAATCTCTATTCCTATGCGCTGAGCCTGCTGGACGACTTTACAGATAAGAACGTCTTCGACCTTTACTGCGGCACCGGCACCATAACACAGGTACTGGCAAAGAAAGCCTCGAAGGTGACCGGCGTAGAGATAGTGGAAGAAGCCGTTGAAGCCGCCAGAGCAGCAGCACAGCTCAACGGACTGGACAACTGCGAGTTCATCGCAGGTGACGTCTTCGAAGTGCTGGACCGCCTGCAGGACAAACCGGAGGTTATCGTGGTAGACCCTCCGAGAGTAGGCCTTTCCAACGACGCCATGGACAAGATCATCAGCTACGGCGTGGACCAGATCCTGTACATCTCCTGCAACCCGAAATCCCTGGCAAACAACCTGTACTACATGCAATACTATGGATACGAAGTAAAGACTGTGAAACCATTCGATAACTTTCCGGGCACGAAACATACAGAATGCGTAGCCCTGCTGGGGAAGGTGGAGGAATCTGTTATATAATGTAGTATGTTTTCGCACATACTATCAAAAACTACAGTGTCATTTATAGTTTCCGGCTTGAAAGTCGGAAACTATTGTTTTATCCTGATTTTTAGTATATAATTTCAGATAAGAAATCCAGGAGGTACATCATGGTAAACCTTATAAATCGCCCGGAGTATTTGAATCAGCTCATTCAAAACAAAGATGTGAATCTTATAAAAATCGTTACAGGTATACGCAGATGTGGAAAGTCATCGCTGCTGGATCTGTTTCACAAGTATTTATCTGACAGCGGAGTGGCTGATGAAAATATCATCCATATGAATTTAGAGTCTCTGAAATACAGGGATTTGTCAGATTATTTATCGTTTTATGATCATGTCAGTGAGCGTATCCCCGAAAAAGGTAAGACATATCTGATATTTGATGAACTGCAGGTCATCGAACACTGGGAAAAAGCCATCGAATCTTTCCGGCTTGACTTTGATGTTGATATCTATATCACTGGTTCCAATGCGTATCTGCTTTCTACAGAATTTTCAACACTGCTGTCTGGAAGATACGTTGAAATACGTGTGCTGCCACTATCGTTCAAAGA
>CAJJPZ010000114.1 GCA_905193765.1 uncultured Eubacterium sp. | reverse complement strand
TCTACCTTGTATTCAGGCTCGTATGTATCTCCTATATATATGCTCTCTTCGTCCTTTACTCCGGTTATGCCTGTCACTTCCTTAGGTATGGCGGCGTAGCATACCCCGGCAGCTGCCAGTACCAGAGCCGCTGCTGTACAGACGATCTTTTTTCTCAGTCCTGACTTTCCCGGCTCTTTCTGTTTCTTATCGCCGGTCTCAGCAGGAACCGCTTCTTCGGCGTATCGTTCTCCGTCAGCTGTCCTGGCGGTATGAGTCTTCTCGTTGCTGTGGAAGCCTGACAGAGGGTTGCGTTTTTTCCTGTACACCAGAGTCTCCAGCTCCTCCCTCATCTGAGCTGCGCTCTCGTATCTGTCCTCGGGATCGTATGAGCAGGCCTTCATGACTATCTTCTTCAGCTTTGCCGATCCATTCTTAGGCTCGGGCATAGGTTGACGATTCATGCGCTTCATGTACGCCTCTTCCCTGTCGTCGTACTTTATAGGGAGGGGATAGCTCGGCATGAACGGCGTCCTTCCGTCGTTGAGGAATTTGTACATTACCAGCCCCAGTGAATAGATATCGACTGTGGAGCCGTAGGCTTCACCCTTGAAGACCTCCGGTGCCATATATACGACAGTACCCCGCCTGGACATGCCCAGTCTGGTCTTCTCTACTGTTTTCGCTATGCCGAAATCTCCCAGCTTGTAGTCGCCGCTGGGAGCTATGAAAATGTTTTCAGGCTTTATGTCACGGTGGATGATATCGTACTTGCGGCAGAATTCCAGCGCCTTGCACATGTCCGTACCCAGCTTGATCACATCGTCCTCGGTCATGCCGTTTTTGTACGTATGATCCAGCAGCGGTGTCAGCAGTTCGAGACGCATCAGGATATCCCAGCCTATATCGTCCTCGTGTTCTATGATCAGATGGTCCTCGTAGCTGACGATATGACTGTTGCCCTTCAACTTCGACATGAATATGAATTCACTGACCACATTTTCCACTATGTCTCTGTAGTATTCCGTGAGATCATCTTCTGTCATACCATTGGACATGACACTTCTTATCTCATCTTTATCCTGAGGGATAGTTATCGCCTTAAGAGCGGACTTGAAAACTACACCGAGCTCTTCCCGCTCGATGATATAAACCTGGCCGTATGCACCTTCACCTATCTTTTCCTTTATATACCATGATCCGAAAAGAGGTTCGTATTGCTTATAGTAGTTCTCTTTCATCAAATACTGTTCCTGTGTCCTAAAAAATAAAACGATATTTTCCTCTTAAAAAACAGCAGCCACTGTCATCTCGTTCATGACTATGACTGTGTCTTATATTATATCAAAACAGGATGGTATCTTTCAACGACAATACGACAAAAAGAGCCTACCCGTAAGTAAAAGCCCTCTTCATGTATCAAACGACGCGGATAATGTCGCTTTTTTTCAGAGCAGCATCTCGGAAACACCCTTTTTCAGGCCAGGGATGCTGTAAACCTCCCCATATCACTCATCAAATTTATTTCTTATATCACTGTAATAGGTCCTGCTGACAGGTACCCTCGTCTTCATATCCTCGCATGCATTCCTCTTTGAAAAATTCAGGTGACTGCTCTCCATCGTTATGACCTTGTCAAAGTTGACTATATAGCTGTTGTGACACCTGATGAAATTGTCCGTCAGCATGTCCATCAGATTTTCCAGTTTGCCGTAGAAAGTGAATACGCCCTCCTCCGACGCTATGTTTATCTTCCTGTATGATTTTTCAAAATAGAAAATACATCTCAGAGGTATCCTGAATATATTGGATCTCACTCTCACTGTAAGATACTCGCTGTCTTTCCATCTGCCTGTCCTGGACAGCTTCTCCATCACGCTCCTGAGTTCGTCCTCCGATGCAGGCAGCTGCAGCCTGTATGCGAAATCGATCTCATACAGTTCCTTTATATAATAATCTGAATCACATACGAATACTATTTTAGTCCCCGGATGGTTCCTCAGTATCAGCCCGGCCGTCTCTATGCCGTAACGGTCTTCCTTACCTGCATATATGAATGCTACTCTCGGATCCGAATCCGCCTCGGACAGCTTCATCATAAGCGATTCATATGAATCCCCCTTTATTATGACTGTTTCTTCCGGCATGTACATATCCATATCGATAGCTTCCAGAGCCTCTGCCAGTTCTTTCATTCTGTCACTGTTTTTATCACACATCAGTATACTACACATCTTTTTCCTGATCTCCCCTAAACTCGTTTTTTATGATGTCATGATAAGATGATAGCACACCGGTTTAAAAAGTCTTTCAAAAAAAACAGGCCAAAAACGATTTTTTGCCTGTTTTTAAATTTTATTCATTAAAATACGGGAATTTCCTGAACCTCTTGTCCGAAACGCCTTCTTCGCGAAGTTTTTCACATGCCTGCTCGTACATTTCCTTGAGATCCATGCGCAGCTCCAGCATCTGATCCACCGCCGCAAGCTGTTCTTCCGGACTCATGGCATCATCCCCCGAAGGACCGTCAGTGTTGATATATCCTGCTCTGAACTTCGCCTGCTGCGGATGTTCATTGTTCCACTGGTTCAGCATCAGGATCAGTGCGCCTTCATCTGAGTCTATGCTGTCCAGTGGCGAATATCCCATCATCTCCAGATATCTGTCCAGATCCTGAAGATCCATACCCAGCGCAAGGCACATGGATATATGGGCCCGTTTGGTCTTAGGTATGTATTTTATACCTGATGTGATGTTGCCCCGTACGCCGTCCCTGACGTTTATCGTTGTCCGGGATCCCGACAGATAATTTATCATCGAATCGTCCAGATAGCCTCGCAGTGAACTCAGGGTCCATTTGCGCTCATTGCCGTCGTACAGGTTCCTGACTTCAAGTATCTTCTCTATATACTTGTACAGGAGCGTCCTCGGCTTGATATATGCGGTCTTGAATGCATCGATGTTCTCCACCACGAAACTCCTGAGTCCTGTGAAGTCCCTGTCATATCCGATCTGCTTCATGCTGTTCTCCAGCACCACGGTATCCACAGACTCCGACATTATATCGTTCCAGACATCGCTGTATATCTCGCCGACGGCTTTCTGGCAGGAGTCGTAGATACTGTAGTAATTGGTGTCGGTCTCATGGTCGTTGCAGTTCACCGTGATCAGATAGATCCAGATCAGATCGCTGAGTACATCCTTGATATACAGCTTCTTCTTTGCACCGTATTTGGAAAGCCACCGGTTTATCGTGTCCAGCGGAAGTTTGTAGGCCATGCCTATCCCGATAAAAGTCTCCCTTACCCGGGGCATCTTCCTGTAAAATCCGGGCTGCTCAGAGGGTTCCAAGCCTATATACCTGCATACATATGGAAACTCTGTACCGGTCCTGTCTACCAGTGCCTTCAGCTCGTTTCTCCATTTCTTCGCTCTGTAGTTCGAGAACAGCTCCCACCACGCAGCTTTCATATCGTCTACGCCGTGGTCTGTATCCCCGGTATATTTCTGAGCATACTCCGTATTGAATTTTTCTTCCATTATATCGACCCCCCCCCCGTCAATTTTTTACATTTTTTCAGACATCTGTCCCTTATGGAGCTTAAGGACAGGCCTTTTTGTTTAAGATCACAGTTTTTTGCGATCACGAAATATATTATATCAAGAAACCATCTCAAAATTAAGAGAAATAACCGTTTTTAAGAAAAATTCCGATATGTATGCGATAATCCTGTTCACCATGAAAGCATCAGATCAGCCAGAACCCTGCTATACCGCTGGCTATGCCCGCGGCTGCACCCACTGCCACATCTGCCGGGAAATGCACTCCGCCGATCACTCTTGCAGCAGCCATGATCACACCTGCCGCTCCCAGACATATACCTGCAGTGGGACAGAAATAGAACACAGTCACTGCTATGACAAAAATCGAGAACACATGCCTGCTGGGCATGGACTTACCCTTCGTATCCTTCTTTATCACAGGCTGCATGCCGAAGACCTCATAGGGTCTCGGCGCATTGAACAGATATCTGAACACGCTCAGTATGACGAAAGATATCCCCGGGACTGCCACTGCTCTTACTATATCGATGTTTCCCGTCACAGCGAGACAGAATATCAGTACCGGATACACCGCATATGCTATCTTCGTCAGTACACTGTCACATATGGTCACACTGTATTTCAGCGGTTTTGAGCTGTTTACAGTGTTTATCATCCTGCTGTATGTTTTCATGTTCATAAATACACCTGCCTTACAGCGTCTATTCTACCACATCTTCCCGCTGCACGTCAAAAGAGGACGCGGGTCACACGTCCTCTTCTGTATCATGCATATGCACTTTGAGGTTATACCAGCGCCGCGCCCAGTGCTTTGCAATCTGCGATCCCGTTATCATCCGGATAATCATTGCATATCACAAAGTCACAAGCAAGATCTGCGCCGTCGTTTTTGCATTCTGCTTCCCAGTTTCTCATCCATTCGCCGTCTCCCCATCCGTATGAACCGAAGAGAGCGATCTTCTTGTCTTTGAGCTTTGCTTTACAGCCATCGAACATAGGCTGGAACTCGTTTTCCTCCAGTACTTCGTCACCCATCGAAGGGCATCCGAAAGCTACCGCATCATATCCGTCCATTGCATCAGCGCTGAATTCTGCAGCTGTCAGCAGTGCAGCTTCTCCGCCTTTTTCACCTATGCCTTCTGCAACAGCCTTTGCCATTGCCTCTGTGTTGCCTGTTCCGCTCCAGTATACAACTGCAACCTTGCTCATGATAAAATACCTGCCTTTCGTTTTCTGATTCTGTTTGATTTTTTAAGTTTTATTATATGAAATCCTCCCGGACTCAGCGTACATCGATAAGCTTATACAGCCACTATCAGTTTTTCCAGCGACATGTGTCTTCTGAAACATTCCGCATATACCCTTGAGCATTTATCATACTGATCGAATTTTTTTCTTGCTTCTTCCTCGTTGCCGTAAACTTTCCATGTGCCTACGCACTTGGCTTCCTTCGCTCCGTTTTCTATGAATCCCTTCACGTCTTCCGGAGGGTATCCGAGGAAAAGTCCTATCTCATGAGGAAATTCACTGTTCCTGTTCAGCCGTTTCATCAGCTCTATTATGCAGCGTTCGCTGTCCTCCACAGGATATCCTTCTTTCGCAAGGATAGTCTTAACTAACTCACATTCAAAGTCTTTCCGGAGTTTCGCCGGCCTGTACATATATATCAGCGCCCTGCCGCTGCTGTATCTCATTATGGCCATCTTCAGCCCCTTGTATGCGAATTTCCTGTTAATGGCGCGCACGAACCTGACCAGATCAGGTCTGCTCTTGGCTTCACATGTGAACAGATTTCCCGTTTTAAGGCCTGCCATCGTCGGCGAACACTGTTTTACCAGAAGTCTCTTGGACATGTCAGCACGCTCCTTCCACATGTGTATCCAGTACGTTTCTCAGTGCTGACATGGAGCTGCTCTGACATCTTGCTACCTTTATGTCCTGTCCCTTCGTTTCACTCAGTATAGTGAACAGCATTTTGTGAGACATAGTGTTGGTGAACAGCACCAGCAGATCAGGGCTTCCTATCCTCTTCATGTCTCCCAGTTTCTTGGTGTAGACCTTTGCCTTGCATTTATATTGTTCGCAGAGATCCTTGTATCTCCGTTCCATGCGTTCGTTTCCGCCTATTATAACTACGCTCATTATCTATCTCCTTTTCCTTAAAACCATCGGATCAGCTTTGATCGTTTTAGTTAGTTCTCACTAACCGTGTGGTAAAAAAAATTCTGTTTTGTTATGATCATATTCTACAATATCACAAAAGCCCTATCCGCTCCAAAAGGAACGAATAAGGCTCCATTAAGACATATATGTCCATGATTCTATTTTTTCACTCTGACCTTCTTCACAGCGGAATAGCGGCTGTACACGACTTTGCCGTTGACTTTACGGTAAGCCCTGATCTTGTAGCTGTATATCTTTCCGGCTTTAAGGCCTTTGTGCAGCACGCTCTTGACTCTGCTGCTTCTTGTGATCAGCTTAGTGTATTTCTTTTTTCTGCTGTCATAAAGATATATACTGTAGCCGTCTGCTCCGGGCACTTTGTTCCATGATATCCTGACTTTCCTGGCCTTTTGTGCCTGCAGCGTGACGACCGGCTTCTTAAGTGACGAGGATATCCTGACCGTGCGTGACGCCTGCCTGTAATCCTTCGTTTCTGCAGCTGTGACTGTGATGTACGCCTTGCCCGGGTTCTTCAGCGTCACCTTTCCTGACGACGACACTGTAACCGTCTTCGCATCGCTGCTTCTGTACTTCAGCGGAGTCTTCGCAGACGCTCCTATGCTGAAAGATGCAGCGCCGAAAGTCTTTGTAAATGAAGACGGGGCATTCACAGCCTGAGTACCTTTGCCGACTTTTACGGTTATCTTTTTCTCAGTGCTTTTGTAGTATTCGTTTTCTGCGGCTGTCGCAGTTATTACTGCTGTACCTGCTCCGCAGGCCTGCACTGTGCCCTCCGGCGTGACGGTCGCCACACTGCTGTCGCTGCTCTCATATTTCAGACTGGTGAGCGATTTCATATCCAGCGCGGCAGCTTCTCCGCAAGTCATGGTCAGACTGTCGTGCTTCGAACCTATGCGGTTCTCCGCCTTGTTCACCCTGACGGTGATCTGCTTTTCGACTTTCGTGTAGTTGGTCGAAGCATCTGCAGTATATGTGACCACGGCAGTGCCCGGCTTCAGCGGCGTCACGAGTCCCTGCCTGTCTGTGCCATGGATCACTGCTTGCACGACGGAAGGTTTATCGGAATAACAGGTTATGTCGCCCTCTCCCGTTACGGAAAGTCCCACATTTATCGTTCCATCGCTGCCGTATGTCAGCTCATACTCTTCTTTGTCCATAGAGATCGTCCTCGGAAGCCTATATACGAGTATTTGGACCTCCTTCGATGCAGACTTATATACATCGTTCTCCGGTGCCGTTA
>CAJJPZ010000113.1 GCA_905193765.1 uncultured Eubacterium sp. | reverse complement strand
CCCCTGCTCCTGATATGGAAAAGCTCATGCGTGAAAACGGCAGGGAGCTGTTCACCCTTGAAACACTGACTCCGGTACGGGATCTGGATATACTGGGATTCACACTTCAGTATGAACTTTCCTACACCAATCTGCTGAACATGCTGGATCTGGCAGGAATGGAACTCAGGAGCAAAAACCGCGGAGAGGAGGATCCGGTGATAATAGCAGGAGGTCCGTGTGCATACAACCCTGAACCTCTGGCTGAGTTCGTGGACGCGTTCCTCATCGGAGATGGCGAAGAGTTGCTGGAAAAGGTATGCCTTGCCAGAAAGGGATGCGGATCCAAACGCGAATTCCTGGAAAAGATATGCAGATATGAAGGCGTGTATGTACCGGCATTCTATGAATTCGTATACAATGAAGACGGTACCGTCAGTGAGATAAAAAAGCTGTATGATGATGCGCCTGACCGTGTGAAGCGTGCAGTTGTCAGTGATATCGACAAGGTGTTTTTCCCGGTGGAGAACATCGTACCCTTTATAGATACGGTACATGATCGTGCGGTGGTGGAGACTTTCAGAGGCTGCACCAGGGGATGCCGTTTCTGTCAGGCGGGAATGATATACAGACCGGTGAGGGAGCGCAGCCCGGAAACGATAACGAGGATAGCGGACGAACAGCTGAGAAACACCGGGCATGACGAACTGTCGCTGCTGTCGCTTTCGACCAGCGATTATTCGCGTTTCGAACCGCTGGCCATGGGACTTATGAGCATGTGCAAGAGCAGGAACGTGGCGTTGTCACTGCCGTCTCTGAGGCTTGATTCATTTTCATTCAATGTGCTGCAGGAGATACAGGGGTACAGGAAGTCGGGACTGACATTTGCGCCCGAAGCAGGTAGCCAGAGACTCAGAGATATCATAAACAAGAATATAACCGAAGAGAACATATATGATTCTGTGAGACAGGCCATAGAACTGGGATGGGAGCATATAAAGCTCTATTTCATGGCAGGACTTCCGGGCGAGACATACGAGGATCTTGCCGGTATAGGCGAGATCGCGCGAAAAATAATGGATATCAATTTCGGCGTGCGCGGACGAAAGGGAGGAAGGTTCAGGGTAACTGTGAGCGTTTCGAATTTCGTGCCAAAGGCGCATACGCCGTTCCAGTGGGCGGCCCAGAACAGGCCTGAGGAATTCATAGACAAGCATAATTTCCTGTCAGGAAAGCTGAAAATAAAAGGCGTGACTTTCAATTACCACGAGACCGGCACAAGCAATCTTGAAGCTGTGTTCGCGAGAGGCGACCGTCGTGTGGCAGATCTTCTGGAACGTGCAGTGGAGCTGGGATGCAAATTTGACGGATGGACAGAACATTTTGATCCTGAACTCTGGAAACAGGCGTTCGAGGATACCGGCACCAACATGGATTTTTATATATACCGTGAGCGCAGTTACGATGAAATACTGCCGTGGGATATCATAGATCCTCTTCTTGATCGCGATTTCCTGATAAAGGAGAATGAGAAGGCTAAGGCAGCAGAGGTGACGCCGGACTGCCGTCAGGGGTGTCAGGGATGCGGTATCAACAGATATACAGAATGCTTTAAAGGAGCAGATTTATGTACAGATATTTAATAAGATTTTCAAAATCGGGCACGATTTGTTATATATCCCATCTCGATCTGATGCGTGTATTCCAGCGTGCCATCAAAAAAACCGGGATAAAACAGTCTTATTCGCAGGGATTCAATCCCCATCCGAAAATGGGGTTCGGGCAGCCTCTGTCACTGGGTTACACGGGGCTCAACGAATATATGGAATTCGAGACTGAAGAGGAGTATGATCCGGACGAGCTGAAACAGACACTGTCCGGAGTTATGCCTGAAGGACTTAAGATAAGCGAATGCAGGAAGATAGAAACACTGAAAAAGACCCTGGCGTCGGTAACTGAAGCGGCGGAGTATATAATATCAGTGCCGATTGAAAGATCTCTCGGAACAGACGGCAGCACCATGCATGACAGGTTCATGTCTCAGAGTGAGATACTGTGCCTGAAAAAACAGAAGAAAAAGAAAGATCTGGCCGAAATCGATATCAGACCGATGATAAGGAATATTGTATTCACTCCTGAGGACGAATGCCTGTTCATCACCGCAGAACTTGATTCAGGCAGTGTATCGAACCTCAGCCCAGAGCTTCTGATAGGTGCAGTATGCAGATTTTTCGGGATAGAAACGGGAAGAAATGAGATCGAAGTCATGAGAACGAGGATCATATTCAACCAGGAAATTTAATAAATGTAAAAAAATTGAATAAAAGTCTTGACAAATATTTCCTAAGTATGTAATATATTAACATAAATGAAGGGGGTATTTGGAATGCATACTATCATCAACTGGATCAGAGAGAACAAGAAACTCGCAAATTTATTCAAAGATAATAAAGACATGTTTATAAAAGTAGCAGCCGCTGCATTAGTAGTGGTTGTTGCTTTTTTGTTTTTTATTCTTAAAGGAGGAAGCGGTGAGATCGCGGAGATACAGGATAGTAGCAGTGAAACTACGGCAATAACGGAAGAACGTGTGGATAAAAAGGTGATCATTGACATTGGAGGTGAAGTGAATGAACCAAAGGTAACGGAACTGCCTGAAGGCAGCAGAGTAGAAGATGCTATAGAAGCAGCAGGAGGTATCACTGATGAAGCTGATATGACGAATATAAATCGCGCAGCTTTTGTAAGTGATGGGGAGAAGATATTGATACCTTCGAAGAACGATGCGGTTTCCGGCAGCGACGGCACATATACGGGAGCGCAGCCCGGAGGGTACTCAGACGATAGGATCGATATCAATACAGCTGATTCGGCAGAGCTCCAGAAACTCAATGGAGTGGGGCCGGCTACAGCTGAAAAAATCATAAGTTATCGTGAAAGCAACGGAAGATTCAAATCGGTTGAAGAGATAAAGAATGTTTCAGGAATAGGAGATAAAACTTATGAGAAGATCAAGGAACATATCAGAGTTTGAGAATATATACAGATATTACAAACCGAACGAAAGGGAAAAGCAAGGAGAGATAAAACATGAATATTAAAACAAAGATCAACGCAAGAATGATGGCAGTTATAGCTGTACTGGCAGTACTGTTCACAGCAGGGAGCACAGTCGCTTATTTTACAGATTATGAAAACGTATCGAATAACTTCACCGTCGGTGATATATCACTGAAGCTCCAGGAACCTAACTGGGATGAGGAGAAAGGAAAGGATCTCACGCCTAACAAAACTGTACCGAAGGATCCTGAAATCGTAAATGATGGTGCCAATGAAGCCTATGTATTCCTCAGTGCGGATGTGCCGTACAGGAACGTGAGGACAGCTAATGCTGACGGATCGATGAACAGTGCTGCTGATACGGAACTGTTCACGTACAAGGTCAATGACGGCTGGAAACTCATATCTTCAGAGAAGCAGGAAGATTCAGGTGTGATCAGACACGTCTATGCATACACAGTAGACGGCAGCGACATGAAGAAGCTCAGTGCAGGAGAAAAGACACCGTCGCTTTTCGATTCAGTCACATTCGCGAATGTAGTCGAGGGCGAACTGGAACGCAGCACATCCTTATGTATAGACATAAGATCATACGGGATACAGACAGACGGCATAGGCACAGATAACTCACCGGCAGCTGTATGGAGCATAATGGAGAAATCAGTTTCCAAATAAGGCAGAAAGGGGATACAGGCAGTATGTTCCGGTAATGTACTGTCTGAGGATATTATGAAAAGATCGATATGTATCGCAAAAGGCAGTACTGTAACAGCAGTTGCAGTGTGCCTGCTGATGGTCGCAGCAGTGAGCGCTGTTCTTGTCATGATGGATAGCAGATCCAACAGATTCAGTACAGGAGAGAACATCAGCAAGATAGAAGAACATTTCAAACTGCATAACAGGATGTATCCCGACAGCGATTATGAGAAAAAAATGTGGGTCAGGAATACAGGAGATGTACCATGTTACGTCAGGGTATTCGCAGAGGTGCAGGATCCGGATATCAGAGAAAAACTCGAGATAGATTATAATACCAGCGACTGGTCAGCAAAGCAGCCGGACGGGTATTACTATTACAACAGGATCCTGGACGTCGGAGAGTCTACTGAACCACTGTTCACCACACTGCATCCGACTGACGAACTGGACAGCCTTAACATAATATGTTACAGCGAGACTGTCCAGTCTGACGGAGCATCATCAGCACTGGATGCATTCGGATATATCAACTGAAAGGAGCAGGGCAATGATGGGAAAACAATACGCATCGGCCGGAAGAGCACTGGCTGAGATGTTCATATTTCTGTGTATCCTGATAGCATACTGTTCATCTGCGCGAGACGTATCTGCGGCAGAAGTATATACTGAACAAAATACAGCGGTGACTGTTTCTGAGAAAGACATGCTCAGGATGTCCGCAGCAAATTACAGCGCGGAGTGGACCGGTGTGGAGGGCAAGGTAAAAACAAGCCGTGACGGATGCAGGATATTATGTATACCGGTAGTATCGAAAGACGATGAATGGTCTCTAGAAGACTTTCTCGATATCAGATTCACAGATGCAGGTGCTATTGACGGCAGGCAGATAGATGTCGCCGTACATATCAGCAGGATCACTGTATCTGGACGCACAGGATCTGCCGATGGTGAGACCGATGACGGTTATATGGGAGTATGTCTTTTGGGAGATGACGACAAAGGTTTCCGGTTCGGAGCGACTATCGATGACGGCTGCGGATACAGAGCAGTAAAAAAGACAGAGTATACGGTAACAGTCAGATATCATGACACAGGAGAAACAGCAGATCTGCCGTTTTTTCAGACTGTGAGGGATATCCAGTATATGGACAGCAGTGTCAGACAAGGCTGGGAGTCTGTGGACGGATATGAAGGGATCTATTACAGGTATATCGATAACCAGCTGGTTTTTGCAGGCAACAAGATATATGTGAGGAAAGGAACCGACCAGGTGACAGGAGCAGACACCCTCCTCAAGGCCGGGATATATGCTCCGACAGCGGGAGGTGTTTTCAGCGGAGTCTTTTATGAAGGGGACAGCAGTACGCGGTTCGAACTTTACAGTCAGTACGCCATGCTGGACAGCCCGGTCAAAACAAGGAATGAGGTGGATGTGATAGAGCCGGGAGCCGAAATAAAATACAGCATAACACAGGATTTCGGTACTTTTTATAAAGACACGATGACTCTGTATCCGGAATTCACCATGACGGACAGGCTGCCGGACTCGCTGGAGTACCTGTCGGCGTCAGTCAGAGGTAGTGTGTCAGGACGTATGGAGAGCAACGGGAAGCTGTCATATGACGAGTCATCCGGTACAGTCTCATTCAGTATGAAACAGAGCTGGCTGGGCAGCAAAATGCATTACAATGGTGAAAAGATAACTCTTGAGATAGTGTGTCGTGTGAGGGACGACAGCAGCGTATCTGAGATAAAAAACACGGGGAAAGTAAGATACAGAGCCGGCGCGGAGTACGCATCCAACACAGTGGCGGACAAAGTGGTCAGGGTGTACAGAGCCAGATATGAATATGTGTCAGGTACGGAGTGGAAAGAAATGCCTGAACATATCATCTGCGGTTACGCACCATATGATGTGAAGGATGATACGCTGTACTATCCGGGGGATGTGGTGAAACGAAAAGATAATGTGGAAAACGGCTCTACATATATCGTATGGGAGTCAGGACATAAAAAAGGTGAGTGGATCCTCCAGTGGGATGCAGACGAAAAAACTGTCGTGGATTCTGATGTCATATTCACAGGCACATGGACATACCGATACCTGCCGGATATAGTAATACAGAAAGAGATATCACTGAAGGAGGCACAGGAATGTATAAACCACGGCTATCCCGGGTTCCTGTTCTCTGTCACCGGCAGGGAGTCAGGAAAGACATGGTATCGTTCTGCATGGATCGATGAAAGGATACTTGAAATGCTGGAGGAGGACGGTGGCAGCTTCTATGATGGATGGACGAATTGCTACTACGTACGTGAAGGCGGCAGTATATTCGTCGAATGCAGGGAAGTCAGAGGAGCTGATGATGATTATATCGTAAAGGAACTTCAGACTTCAAGGAACAGTCCCTCGTGTGTAAGTGCAGAATACTGCAGATCCGACAGGAATGTCAGGATAGACGGAGCCTCCGGAAGCGAAGTGGTGGTACCGTTCAGAACGGGCACTTTCAGTAAAGGTGATCCCGGTTACGGGGCGGAATATGCTAGGGTCTGTTTCAGGAATACCAAAGTGAGATGGGACAGACTGTCCCATACGGATTTCATTCTCAACGTACTCAATCCGGTACAGTAAGGGGGGCTTGAAGTGTTAGGAAAAAGAGTATACCGTATGCTTATGGCGGCAGCGGCAGTGCTGCTGCTGGCGGGAACCGCAGGATTCTGTCTGGCGGCATATTCAGGGATAACAGGGCTAAAAAACACTTTCAGCACTGGAGGTGTGAATATAGGCGTAGAGGAATATACCATGACGGGATCAGGCGAGATGGTCTGCAAACCTGTGACGAAAGTACAGTTTGGCAGCGAAGTTTCATATATACCGCGCATTACGAGCTATGCAGAGGCATGTTATGTCAGGGTCGGTCTCAGCGCCGATACAGGTGCAGGAAAGATAGATGTACTGAAAAACTGTACAGGCATAAAAGACGGGTGGATAAAAAAGGGCGATTTTATATATTACAGATATCCGCTCAAGGAGAACTGCAGCGCAGATCTCTGCGAGGGGTTCAGAGTGCCTGAAGACTGGGATTACAAAAAGTCCAATGACATGACTGTCAGTATATGTGCAGAAGCTGTGCAGGCCAGGAATTTCATGCCGGATTTTTCGTCGGAAGATCCCTGGGGCGATGTGGAAGTGAAAAAGTCGTATATAACGGCATACAAAACTGTGAGAGAAGTCGCACAGAGATCCGGCGACGGGATAAATATAGT
>CAJJPZ010000112.1 GCA_905193765.1 uncultured Eubacterium sp. | reverse complement strand
AGAGCATATGATATATGAGTAAAGAAAGGTGTTATATATGGGAAATCTCCTGGATATCATAGACAAACTGGATATAAAGTATATCGATTCATTTGCAAAAGAGCTGAGTCTGACGGGATGCACCGGAGGGAAGAAGGGATTCAGGACATCCGGAAGCTCCGGGGAACTGCAGGCGGCAAAAAGGATCGAGCGTGAAATGATCGACATAGGGCTGGAAAATGTTTCTGCAGAGGAGTTCCCTGTCGACTCATGGGGGCTGCTGGATGGCAGTCTGGTAATAAGTGGCGTCGATATGAAGTTTGAAGTATCGGCATACGCCGGCTCAGCGGGAACGCCTCCGGAGGGGATCAATGGCAGGATACTGGATGTCGGCAAAGGCAGAGCATGCGACTATGAGGGGCTGGATGCAGAGGGAAGCATAGTCCTGTGCACCATGGATCCGGCGGAGGACTTCTGGGTCAGCGTACCTGCCGATCAGGCGAAAGCAAGGGGAGCTGCCGGTATACTGATATCATACGCCGGCAGCAGATACAGCAGCAATGAAGATGCAGTGGGATGCTTCGACATTCAGGGTTCAAGTGACTTTCCCGTGGCGAACATTTCAAGAAAGACCGCTTCATCGCTGAGGAGTCATCTGAAGTCATCTCCCGGAGAGATAACGGGAACACTGACTCTTGATATAGATATGGAGATCGGAGGAGGCATGAGCAGGAATGTCATCGGATATATACCCGGTGAACTCCCTGACCGTTACATAATGCTGGGTGCGCATATGGACGGGTTCTTCAATTCATATCAGGATGATGTTATCGGGATAGGCGTTCATATGTCCATAGCAAAAGCGATTATAAGCTCGGGGATAAAACCGAGACACACGATAATCATTGTCGCCCATGGCTCTGAAGAATATGGCGCCGCTGATTCCCGGTATGACTGGTGCATCGGTTCGTACCATGCTGTATATAAGATGCATCCGGAATGGTTCAGCAGGATAGATGTTTTCCTGAATTTCGATGCGCTGAGACCTGATGCACCGCAGCTGGTGATAAATGCTACGCCTGAATACGGAACTTTCCTTGGTGAATTTGCATCAAAGCTTCGGCTGCCTGAGGGCTGCTGGCCGGAAGGTGCTGCCGTAGCGGGACTGCATGGTCCATGGTCGGATGACTACAATTATGCTGTGAACGGTATACCGTCGCTGATATGCGGCAAGGGTCCGTCACAGTGGAGTTCCATGAATTATCATACCCAGTTCGACAATTATACCGTTTTCAAGACAGAACGCAGGATCGTCAGCTATATAGCTGAGCTTTATACAAGATATATCGACTTGTTCGACGGCCTGGATCTGCCGCCGCTGGATTTCTCTCCTGTCTTCAGGGATCTCACAGGTTCCCTTGGAGCAGCAGAAAAGTTCTGCGTCGATGAGACAGAAGCTCTCAGACATATATCATCTGAAGCTGAAGCTTGTGCCGGGAAGGTGTATGGCACTATATCCGGACTGAACGGGGAGCAGCATGACGGCGCACAGTACGATGCACTGAGAGGGGTGCTGTTCGATACATACAGGATCGTGCAGAGGGATCTGTACAGACTGGATGTGGGCGATTCTGTGGTGTTTGCCCACGAACCGGTGGCAGCAGCATGCAGCAATCTTGTGGAGGCAGGCGCTGCAATAAAGGCAAGAGATGCAGTGCGGGCACTGGATGCACTTGGAAAAGTGGATCTAAACATGTACGCTATAGACTTCGATGATGAAGTTTATGAATTGATGGCCGGCAGGATAGATCCTGACAATGACAAACTGTTCTGGGGCAAAGACAACCTTCACAGACTTTACGACGGACGCAGACTGATCGGAATGATAAGATCAGCACGTACCGGCAGTGATTTTGAAAATCTGGAGAAGGAAATAACACATGCGCTGGATATGGAGATATCACAGTTGAGAGAAGTGCTGGGATATGAACAGGGACTGATGGAGCATATCTGCGGTGACCTGGCAGTCATATGCGGCGCATGAAATACAGATGCAGAAAGGAAAAGTGTATATGTCGGTAAAAATAATAGCACTGGATCTTGATGGCAAAGCTCTGAATGTGAAAAATGAGATAACAGGATCCACAGAGAAGACACTGACCGAAGCTGCAAGACTGGGGATAGAGATAGTTCCTGTCACCGGCAGATGCTACAGATCCATTCCTGAGGAACTGCTGGAATGCGCCAGCGGTGACGGCATACGGTATGCGGTCACCTCCAATGGCGCGGAGATAAGGGACATGAAAAAGGGCGGCGTGCTGTACGGTGATTATCTGAAGCCGGAGACTGCAGCGAAAATAAAAAGTGTACTGTACAAACAGGATATAATGATAGAAGTTTATGTCAACGGAAAGGCGTATATAGAAAAGAAGTATTTCAATAAGATCATGGCAGGTGAGATAGCATACAGGGATCGTGATTTCATCATGAAGACGCGGGTGCCGGTAAGAGGGACGCTGCAGCTGCTGGATGTGCACAGCAGCCGGATAGAAAAGGTCTCTGTGTATTTCAACGGAGAAGCTGCCGGAAACAGGGTGAGGGAGATGCTGGATCCGGTGGGTCATGTGAGCATGTTCTCCTCATCCGAACACCGCATAGATCTTGTGGCAGAAAACTGCAGCAAGCACAGGACGCTGGATGTCCTGTGTCAGAGACTCGATGTAAAACCTCTCGAAAGATTGTCAGTTGGAAGAGAAAAAAATGATTTTGATAAGCTGTATTTTCTGGACCATTAAAAAAGCAGCCTCACCGGCATCTGTAAAAAGACGCTGGTGAGGCTGCTTTTTCAATTCATATCATAACCGTCAGTTCTTCAGGCTCTGCATCGGGGCAGGGATCCTGCCGCCTCTGTTTATCATTACAGCTGGTGACTTGCGGTTGATCTTCATGATAGGGCCGCTTCCAAGCAGTCCGCCGAAGTCCAGCATGTCTCCCTCTTCATATCCAATGGCAGGGATCACTCTGACAGCAGTGGTCTTGGAGTTCACCATACCTATGGCTGCTTCGTCAGCTATTATGGCTGATATGGTTTCCTCAGGCGTGTCTCCCGGCAGTACTATCATATCGAGACCTACAGAGCATACAGCTGTCATTGCTTCCAGTTTTTCTATGGAAAGTGTGCCATCCACAGCAGCATTTATCATCCCGGCATCTTCGGATACAGGGATGAATGCTCCGGAAAGTCCGCCTACATTGGAGGATGCCATGACGCCGCCTTTCTTCACTGCATCGTTCAGCATTGCCAGAGCTGCGGTGGTACCGTGGGTGCCGCACTGTTCGAGACCGATCTCCTCCAGTATATATGCCACTGAATCGCCGACAGCAGGTGTAGGTGCCAGTGAAAGGTCTATTATGCCGAATGGTACGCCAAGTTTGCGGGACGCTTCGCTTCCCACAAGCTGTCCCATCCTGGTGATCTTGAAAGCTGTCTTTTTTATAAGATCGGCAACCTCTGAGAGAGGTGCGTCTTTCGGGAGCTTTGAAAGTGCCGAGCGTACCACTCCCGGTCCGGAAACTCCTACATTTATCACACAGTCCGGTTCTCCGATGCCGTGGAATGCACCTGCCATGAATGGATTGTCCTCAGGAGCATTGCAGAACACCACCAGCTTCGCAGCACCGATGCACTGTCTCTCTTTCGTTAGTTCCGAAGCTTCCTTCACAGCTTTACCCATAAGTTTCACAGCATCCATATTTATACCGGCTTTGGTCGAGCCGATGTTCACAGATGAGCATACGAAATCTGTTTCCGCAAGCGCACGGGGGATGGACTCGATGAGCTCTCTGTCACCGGCTGAAAATCCTTTGTGTACCAGGGCGGAATATCCTCCGATGAAGTTGACTCCTACTGCTTTTGCGACCTTGTCAAGTGTCAGTGCATATTTTACAGGATCTCCTCCTGAAGCTGCCACAAGCAGCGATATGGGAGTTACAGCTATTCGTTTATTGACGATAGGTATGCCGTACTTCTTTTCGATTTCCTCGCCTGTTCTGACCAGATCTTTCGCAAGTCTGTGGATCTTGTTATATACTTTCTCACATGATCTGTCTATGTCGCTGTCGCAGCAGTCCATCAGCGATATGCCCATGGTTATCGTTCTTATATCAAGATGTTCATTCTGTATCATGGTGATGGTTTCCATGATGTCTTTCATATTAAGCAACTGTCATTCACCTCCGTTTTCTGATCATATCCTGTGCATGGAATTGAAAATATCTTCATGCATGACATGGACCGTCATTGCAGGTACAGCCTCAGAGATGCTGTTCTTCAACTCATCCAGGGAACAGTTGAGCTTATTTATATCCACAAGCATGATCATTGCGAAGTATTTATCTAAAATAGACTGAGTCACCTCGACTACATTGGCATTAGCTCCGGCACATACTGTGCTGACTTCTGAAAGGATTCCTACGCTGTCCTTTCCTATTACTGTTATTACTGCTTTCATTTTTACCTCCTGATGTATTATTTACCCGACGAGGGACATACAAGGTATTCGCCGTCTCCGAGATCCGAAGAGGCCCTGTATGATATCCTGATACCGGGATATTTTTCTTCAAAATATTTTCTGTTTTTTCCGCCATGGCCTGTCATATTGGAAAAAGATCTGCTGTTCCCCTCGAATACCACATGATCCGGTGTGTCTCCTGAGCTGATCAGAGCCTCAAGCTGTGATTCCAGCGATTCTCTGGCAAGCTCTCCCTCCACGAGCTGTCTGAATGCGGGATGATATGTGTGTCCGTTGATCTCGCCACCGTCGGTTATGAGGTCTGTGCTCTTGAGACCGACACGGAGTATGGTTATCCCCGCGTCGCTGAGGATCCTGTACATCTCCTTCGTTATATCCACTGCTTCTTCAGTGGTCAGCGGTTTATATCTGCCGTCCATATACATATCGTAAAGTTCGGTATCGTTCAGGACTATGGTGGGATACAGCCTTGCAGATGAAGGCGCCAGCCGTACCGTTTCTTTTGCGGAATATATGCATTTTTCCGGACTGTCCCCCGGAAGACCTATCATCAGCTGGATACCCAGCTGGAAACCGTATTCCTTTATGAGTTCGCAGGCTGTATATACATCTTCGACTATGTGGCCCCGGTTGGACGCCTCAAGTACTTCCGGATCGAATGACTGGACGCCGAGCTCGATTATGTCAGCATCGTATTTTTTCAGATTGTCAAGTATTTCGCGGTCTATATAATCCGGGCGGGTGGACATATGGATCCTGTCTATAAGTCCCCGGTCCTTGTACTCCTTCGCAACAGCAAGGAACGCCGACTGGTCTTCGATGGGTATGCCGGTGAAGCTGCCTCCGAAGAATGCGATCTCTATCTCCTCCAGCCCTCGTCCCGTAAGGGTGGGCAGGTAATCCTCTATCAATTTTCTGACATCATCCGGCGTCACATCCGCCTGTCTGGCTGTGATGGCTTTCTGGTTGCAGAACACACAGTCGTTGGGACAGCCTCTGTGAGGGATGAATACTGGTATTATGGCGTGTTTTTTCATGTATCCATGATACATGTATTGTATTTACTTGTCAAAAGAAAAAGTGGAATAATGTCAAAAACCATTGAAACATCACGGTAAATCTAGTAAACTGAGGAAAGCCGGGGCGTCCGGATCCTCCCGGCACAGATTCAGATCATGAAAGATCCGGAGAAGGGGAACGAGAATGGCTCAGGCAAAGAGAAAAATACTGATACTGGTACTTGCGGTGCTGGCAGTGGGGATATTGGGAACCGCCTTTTTTTATTACACATATGAATCATATCTCAGACTGAACGGTGATGAGACCGTTACAGTAGGTCTGAACGGCGTATACGAAGAACCTGGGGCAGAAGCCCGTTCCGGAGGTGAAGACGTTTCGAAGGACGTGGAGATCACCGGCAGTGTTGACACATCGTCTCCGGGGGAATACACTCTCGAGTACAGATCCGGCAATTTCACAGCAAAGCGTACCGTAAAGGTGCTGGACAGGATGGATCCTGAACTGACGCTCGAAGGTGATGAACATATCACGATGAAGCTCGGTGAAAAGTTCAAAGAGCCGGGCTATACGGCCACGGATGACAGTGGGAACGACATAACCGCGGATGTCAGCGTGTCGGATGCGTCGCTGAACAAGGCAGGAGAGCAGAAGATAGAATATGAGGTGAAGGACAGCAAAGGCAGCACCACCCGTGTCGCCAGGATTGTAACTGTAGAACCGAACACCGATTACGATACGCCGGGACTGCCGATATGCATGTATCACTATGTATATGATGAGAACGATCCGCCTGCAGATCTGCACCAGCGGTTCGGCAACTACATATCGGCCCAGGCTCTTGAAGAGGAACTGAACTGGCTCAATGATGAAGGATATTATTATCCGACGTGGAAGGAAGTAAGGGAATACATAGACGGAAAGCTTATACTGCCGGACAAGAGCATCGTGCTCTGCTTTGACGACGGATCTAAATCTTTCCTTGAAAACGGTATACCTGTGCTGGAAAAATGCCGTGTACCAGCCACATGCTTCATGATAACATCCCATAACGGAGAGAAGAAGATCGCACAGTACCAGAGTGATTATGTTACATATGAATCCCATACCGATAACATGCACCGACCCGGAGGCAACATAGGCCACGGAGGGATATTCACAGCGATCTCAAGAGAAGACGGCATGGCCGATCTGAAAAAATCCATAGATATATGCGGCAGCGGAGAGGCTTTCGCATATCCTTACGGTGACTACAACGACAGCAGCGTATCCATGGTGAAGGATTCGGGATTCCTGTGCGCCATGACGACACAGCCGGGCAAAGCGCATCCGGGCGATGATCCGATGCTGCTGCCGAGGGTGAGGATGAGTCTGGGACAGACGCTGGCGCAGTTCCAGGGTATGGTCAGACCGTGATATCATCACAGCTGACAAGTATGCTGCCTGTATCTTCGAGAGGGCAGTCTTCAAAAAATACGATATCTATATCGCGATCTTCTGCGAAGGCCGCAATTTTTTTATAGTCAGGATGT
>CAJJPZ010000111.1 GCA_905193765.1 uncultured Eubacterium sp. | reverse complement strand
CCGATACTGTTTGTATGTGAAAACAATCTTTATGGCATTTCATCAAGGATCGACAGAGCTATGGCGGTCGAAAATGTATCAGACAGAGCAGTAGCGTATGCAATGGAGCGTATAATAGCCGATGGAAATGATGTATTTGAAGTGTACAGGACTGCGAAAAAAGCTGTTTCATATGTGAGAGAAGGGAATGGACCAATGTTCCTTGAATACAAGACTTACAGGCAGCATGGACATTTTGAAGGGGAGCCTGAGACTTACAGGTCGAAGGAAGAAATTGAAAAATGGCTGGCAAATGATCCGATCATCAATTGTGAAAAGTATATGACAGAAAACGGATTGATGGATGAAAAGACGATGCATTCGGTTAAAGAAGAAGTGGCATCAGAGATAGAAAAAGCTGTTGAATATGCCGCTGCAAGTCCGTTCCCTCCAATATCATCAGCGGTAGAAGATGTATATACGGATATCGTTGAAGAAGGGAGGAACAGGTAAATGAAAATCACATATGCAAAGGCAATCAATGAAGCTCTCAGACATGAGATGAAAAGGAACCCGGACGTATTCATAATGGGTGAAGATGTAGGCATAGTCGGAGGCACATTCGGACTTACTGAGGGGCTGCTGGCTGAGTTCGGACCTGACAGGGTAAAGGATACCCCAATAACGGAACAGCAGATAATAGGTATGTCGGTAGGAGCAGCTTCACTGGGAATGGTGCCTGTGCCGGAGCTGATGTTCAATGATTTCATGGGATGTGCATTCGATCAGCTGCTGAACCAGGCTGCAAAATTCAGATATATGTATGGCGGCAATATGAAGATCCCTATGACACTGAGACTGCCATGCGGCGGGGGTCTCCAGGCAGCGGCACAGCATTCACAGTGTCTGGAAGCATTTCTGACGCATATCCCGGGACTCAAAGTCGTTTATCCGTCCACACCGCAGGATGCATATGGACTTTTGATAGGTGCAATAAGAGATGAGAATCCGGTGATGTATTTCGAACACCTCAACCTGTATTTTGGAGAAGGTGAGGTCGATCTGAACGGAGAGCCGATAGAACTTGGCAAAGCAGATATAAAAAAGGCAGGCAGTGATGTTACCGTTATAGCAACAGGTGCATGTGTACAGAAAGCTATAGCTGCAGGAGAGCTCCTTGCGAAAGAAGGAATCCAGATCGAAGTAGTGGATCCCAGATCGCTGTATCCTCTTGATAAGGAAACGATATATGCATCTATTGCAAAGACACGAAAAGTTGTCATAGTGACGGAAGAGGTGAAGCGCGGTGCATGGTCTGCAGAAATGGCGGCATGTATAGCAGAAGATGTATTCGAATCGCTGGACAGAAAAATAGTAAGGATAGGAGAACTCAATACGCCGGTACCGTATACAGTAAATCTGGAAAGTTATGTGATTCCTCAGGTGGAGGATATCGTTGAAGGTGTAAGATCTGTAGCAGAATAATATGAAAGAGAGGTAATTAAAATGGCTAATGTAGTATCAATGCCTAAGCTGGGGCTGACAATGAAGGAAGGAACAGTTGCAAAGTGGTGCAAAGCAGAAGGCGATGAAATCAGAGAAGGCGAGATCCTGCTGGAAATAACAACAGATAAACTTACTAATTCCATTGAAGCGGAGACTTCGGGCGTGGTAAGAAAGATTCTGATCGAAGAGGGTGAAAAAGTGCCTTGTCAGACACCGATTTGTATCATAGGTGGAGCTGACGAGGATATAAGCGGATGTCTTGAAGAGATAAAAGGATAACAGATATGGACAGATCAATAAAGATAACAGGAACAACGGCGATAATGGCACAGCGGATGAAAGCCAGCTGGGACAATGTACCCCGGGTCACATACTCTATGTCAGCAGATGTTTCAAATGCAGACAAAATGATAAATGAATATAATGAACGGAATAAGGAAACAGGAGCCAGACTGACATATAATCATATTCTGATGAAAGCCTGTGCAACGGCTTCAAAAAAATATGAACTGTTCAATGCAAGTGTAGATGGCGAGGAAATATCTATCCATGAGAGCATCAATATCGGGCTTGCTGTAGCCACCGACAATGGACTCCTTGTACCTAATGTGAAAAATGTGGACAGGCTCAGCCTGGACGAATTATGTGCAGAAACGAAGCGCATAATAAAGGGTGCGCGAATGATGAAGATCGAATATGATGACATCTGCGGAGGAACATTCACCATAACAAATCTGGGGATGTATGGAGTAGAAAGATTTACACCGATAATAAATCTTCCAGAGGTAGCGATACTTGGAGTAAATAAGGTGTCTTGCAGACTGGAGATGGAGAATGGCTCTATTGTGGAAAAACGATATATGCCGCTGGATCTTGTAGCTGATCACAGGATAATCGACGGTGCACTTGCTGCAGAATATCTCAGAGAAGTCGTATCACTGGTCGAAAATCCTGAAAAGCTCGATGTACAGGAGGTGCAGCAGTGAAAAAATATGACGTTGCGATTCTGGGAGGAGGCCCGGGAGGCTATGTGGCAGCTATACGGGCAGCACAGCTTGGAAAGAGAACTGTATTAGTGGAACGTGAAAACATAGGCGGGACATGCCTGAATACAGGATGCATCCCTACCAAAACACTGATAAGGAATGCAGAAATCATCGATGCAGTGAAGAAGAGTGGATATCGAGGCATACATGTAAAGGATATTTCGATAGATATAAAAGAGACCATCGGTATGAAAAATGCTGTTGTAGCACAGTTGAGACAGGGTGTGGAAGGTTTGCTGGCCGCCAACGGGGTAGGTGTGCTCAAAGGACATGGTATACTGGACAGCAAATATAAAATGACTGTTGAAAAAACAGATGGTACAGAAGAAATAGAGTTTTCATCACTGATAGTAGCGACCGGCTCGAGACCTGCACAGATCAGTATAGCCGGTGCAGGTGAATATGCAGCGACAAGTACTGAGTTGCTGGATATGAAAAAAATACCGGAAAGCATGATCATAATCGGCGGAGGTGTAATCGGATGCGAATTCGCTCACATACTCAATTCCTTCGGAAGCAAAGTAACTGTTATCGAAGCAATGCCTCGTCTGATAAATAATGCTGATTCAGAATTGACTGCTGTACTGGAGCAGTGCATGAAAGGCTCCGGCATAAAAATAAAAAAAGACTGTTCAGTAAAGAAAATTCGAAAAACTAACAGTGGCAAAGATGTGATCATCGTGAAAAACGGCATTGAAGAAACTCTTCAGGCGGATGATGTGATGATCTCCACAGGCAGAGCTCCGAATCTCGAAGGCCTGGAAAAACTGGGACTTGAAATGAATGGCAGATTTATCAAAGTGGATGATACGGCGAAGACGAGCATAGAGAATGTATATGCAATAGGAGATGTTACGGGGATCAGACCTCTGGCGCATGTTGCATCGGATATGGGTAGGGTCGCTGCAGAAAATATCGCCGGCATAAAGAGCCGATATGATGACAGCAAAATACCAAGTTGCATCTTTACTTCTCCGGAACTTGCTTTTACAGGTCTTACGGAAGAAGAGGCATCAGTGAGGTACGGCAACATAAAAGTCGGCAGATTCCCACTTGCAGCGAGTGGGAAGGCTCTGGCAATGGGAGAGACTGAAGGCTTTTTCAAAGTTGTGAGCGATGGTGAATCAGGCAGGATACTGGGGATACATATGCTTGGCGCATCTGCTACTGAGATAATAGGTGAAGCATCTGCTTTCATAAAAATGGGTGCATCTGTGGAGGATGTCATAGATACCGTACATGCGCATCCTACGATTTCAGAAGCGGTTCATGAAGCGGCACTGGATGCGGAAGGTATCTGTATACACATGCCCCCTGCTGTCAGGTAAAACAAATGAGTAAATGAGATCCGGAGGTGCAGTATGAATATCAGATTCGACTATAGCGGGAAAAATGTCATCGTTACAGGCAGTGGTAAAGGTATCGGGAAAAGTATCGCTGAAGCATATGCGAAGGCAGGCGCATGTGTCATAATAGCTGATATCTGTGAAGAATCGGGCAGAGAAACTGCAGCAGAAATAGGGGCATCAGGCAACAGGGTAGCATTCATGAAGACCGATATAACTGATGAACATTCTGTCAAAAAGCTCATCCATGATGCTGAGTATGAGTTTGGCCATTTAGATATAATGGTCAACAATGCAGGTGCAGTCGGGAAAATAAAAGGCGACCCTCTTACCGGGATGAGTGCCGAGGACTGGGATATGAGCTATAAAATAAATCTTCGCGGAGTGTTCTACTGCTGCAGGGCGATATATGATGTTTTCAGACGACAGGGACATGGGAAGATACTGAATACAGCATCTGTTGCCGGCAAGACCGGTGCTCCGGAAATAGCGGAGTATTCGGCTATGAAAGCAGGCGTGATAAATTTTACTCAGACATTGTCACGCGAGCTGGGGCCGTACAACATAAATGTGAACTGCATATGCCCGGGTTTCATATATACCCCGCTTTACGAAAAAGCAGCACCTTTATATAAAGAAAAATATCCGGAAATGTTCAGAGAAGCAAATGACGGAAGTGATGTGGTAGATGTGTTTTGTAATCAGTTGTGTGCACTGAAGCGTGCACAGACGGCTGAAGATATAGCGAATGCAGCACTTTTTCTGACTTCTGATGAGGCATGTAACATTACAGGGCAGGCATTGAATGTATGCGGAGGATGTGAGTTCAGGTGAAGTCGCTGTATGATGTTTATATGGTGATTACGGAGGTGTAAGATGATGTCAGTATATGATAAAGTTGCAAATGAAATAAGGGGAAAGACAGGGCTTCCTGAGGAATATGAGAATGAAGTAATAAGAAGAGTTTCAATAATAACTGAAGATGGAGGTGTATGCGAGCCGTTGCCGAAAAGCGACTGGATCGCAACAGCTGTGATCGCAGCACTGTTTGGGGTACTGCCGGTGATACTTGTAGCTCTGGATGTAATTTAGTGAACAGGAGGAAGAACAATGGGAAATAAATCACAAAGCAGCAACAGTGAATTTCTGACAGGAAATCTTCCTTTGCTGAAATCTGACAGAGTATATAATTTTTTCGACAATACATGTATGGATGTTGCGATGGCTATCGCAACCTGGTGTTTCATGACAGGTGGGACGCTGGCACTGTTTGTAGGTGTATGGGATGCTATAATCGCAACAATAGCAGGAAATGTTGTAGGTGTGTTCCTTGCAGTGATATCTTCATCTATTTCGTCTGCAAAATACGGTATAGATCACTGGACTATGGGAAGAAGTTGGTTGGGCAATAATGGAATGAAAGTGATCCTTGTTATAATACTCCTTACTCAGGTGGGCTGGGCTGTGACTTTGAGTGTAATGTGCGGCAGGTCTGTTGAGAATGTTATACAGGCAACTACGGGTTTTGTGTCCAAAAGCGGGCATCTTATAAATGTCCTGGGGCTGATTGCAGCGATCCTTGCATGGCTGATCGCATGGAAAGGGCCGATCGTGATGCGTAAGATGAATGCAATAGTTGCTCCGTTGATGGCGCTTGTAATGGTGGGCATGGTAGTCCTTATTTCAACTGCACCGGGGGGATGGAGCGCTGTATTTGACTGCGAACCTATTTCCCCTGTACCCGGCGGCAGGATGCTGAACTTCATGATCGCTTTTGAAGTGAATGTTGGTGCAGGTATATCCTGGTGGGCATCGAGAGGTGTAATGGCAAGACTTTGCAAAACCACGAGAGCAGCCTACTGGCCTAATATGTTTGGCGTATGTCTGGCTGCATCGATAGGCACAATAATAGGTGTCGCGACATCACTGGCATTCAATTCCATAGACCCTACAGAATGGATGGTGCCTCTGGGCGGCCTTGTACTGGGACTTTTCTCACTGGTATTCATAGCCTTTGCAAATCTGAGTTCCATACCTATCTGCGCATATGATTCCTGCCTGGGGATGAGACAGTATAAGATATTTGAGAATATAGGCTGGGGAAAGCTGACGTTTATTTTCATGGTACCGACTTTTCTTGTTATGATATTCTGTCCATTGTTCATATATGATCACTTTTATATACTGATGGGAATAATCTGTGTCGTATATGTACCTCTTGTTGGAATACAGATGGCAGATTACTTCTTCCTTAGAAAGCAGAGGATAAACCTTGCGAGTACTTATGATAAATCATCGACAAGCCGGTACAGATACTGGGGAGGCTTCAACTGGGTGGCTGTAGCAGTATTCATTATGTCATGTATAGTATATGTTTTACTGTTTGATCCGATAATGCTTGTGGCAAGGCCGATGTTCGTATACATGTCGGCGACAGGAGCAGCACTTGTATTCTCTGTCATAGCATATACGATACTGGGAAGGATATTCCTTGTAAATAATAAAAAAGGTATAGGCTCATACAGAGACAGCGATCTCACATGCTGATATCAATGAAAGGTTCACGAAATGATTTACATAAGAAATGATTCCAATGATCCTCATTTCAATCTTGCTTTTGAGGAATATGTATTCAGCAATATATGCAGTGATGACATGATACTTCTGCTTTGGCAGAATGAACCGTCAGTGATTGTAGGAAAACATCAGAATACGATAGAAGAGATAAATATCGACTATATTTATGAGAACGATATAAATGTAGTACGCAGAATAACCGGTGGCGGTGCGGTATATCATGATCTGGGTAATCTCAACTATTCGTTTCTGATACCGGATGTAAAGGCTGACATAGATTTCATGACATTTACCAGGCCGCTGACAGATGCATTGAAATCACTTGGGATAAATGCTGTACAGACAGGACGGAACGATGTTACTGTAGATGGTATGAAAATTTCCGGGAATGCACAGTTTTATAAGGATGGCATACTTTTGCATCACGGAACGATATTGTTTGATTCAGATCTTGAAAATGTGAAGGATACATTGAAAGTCAAGGCAGGTAAGATCGAGTCAAAGGGTATAAAGTCAGTGAGAAGCAGAGTCACGAATATTCGTCCGTATCTGAAAGACGATATGGATATCAGCGCATTCAAAAAATATCTGATCGAAGCGTTTTCAGAAACGGAGCAGCTTGAA
>CAJJPZ010000110.1 GCA_905193765.1 uncultured Eubacterium sp. | reverse complement strand
GTGCAGGTTTCACAAAAAAACATCAAAAAAACAATGATGACGTGAATCATCATTGCATATAGAGCGCAACATATCATGCAGATGCAGGAAATGCTGTGCAGTTATTGAAAAAGAACATTTAATAAAAAGAACCTTCCGCAGGTCGTTGAATGTTTGCGGAAAGCTCATTTGGGGATTTCATGTATATGATATATCAGCTTATCAGTTCAAGTAATTCGTCTGCTGACCAAAACTCGTTTGGAAAGACTGATATATCGTCTTTGTGCTTTCGAATGATCCTGACTGGCTCGATCGTATTATCATACACATGCAGGATATCGCAGATATCTATCAAAACAGATATATTTGAAAGCGATTTGTAGTAACGTTTCGTTATTTTATCTTTATCTACATCATGTCCACCTGCTGCGACTCTGGCTGCGACACGTGCGATATTGATCTGAGGGTCGGCAGTAGTTACAAATATACATTTTATGAAATACCCTTCCTGTTTTGCCTTTACAAGGATATCCAGCTTGTAGTTTGATGAAAGAACTGTCTCAAATGTAAAATCCTGTTTTGTATCAATAGATTCGTATCGCTTTTCATCAACAAATCTGGCAGCTGCCTCATTGGTCATACCGGTTGCTGATACGATATCGTCAGCGTTAGTATATGTGCCAACAATTTCAAAAAATTGTTTTATCGTACTTTTTCCAGAACCGTTTGGGCCTGCAAATACGAGTACCATGGGCTTTCTATTCGACATTTACTTTTCTCCCATCCGGATACTCGATATAAGCGTTTTTAGTAGAGGGGTCATACTTTGCTACGGGTTTTTTACATATTTTTGCTTTTGAAATCGCTGCTTTAACAGCCTGTACTGCTCTTGTGTCCATTTCAGCATCATTTTCAGTGATGAATGATCTGCGATCGGATGAATCAACGATCCGGACTGACCGATTTTTTTCGATTACTGTTTTTGTGATACTCATATCTCGAACTCCTGTTTATGATAATATACTTACTTTATTATATTATATGATAAATGAGCTATAAAGACCAGCTGGTAATTCCGGGTTAATAAAAAAGAAACGAGCAGGCCATAACAGCATGTAGGTGAAAACCCGTTCCTTAACTCTATTCTATGGTATAAAGGAAAGAAGTTAAGAAAAATCGGTAAAATGGATAGAGGTAAATATATGTTATGAGAAACTGGCTATAGAATTTATAAAAATGACCTTCCGCTGCAGTCATGATACCGTGCGGAAGGTCATTCGATTATTCAGGAAAGTATATCACATACGGTCGGAAGTCAAGGCAGAAGCTGCTATCTGAGTTTTCCGGTGTTCTTCCTGCGGTTCAGGTCTGCGTCGACATATTCCCGGTAGAAGACCGCCTCGCGTTCAAGCAGCGTCTCTATGCGCTCCAGTATGAGTTTGCGCGAGGAGGCGGAAAGGCTCTGGAAACTGTTTAGTATCTCCGGCATGTCGCTTTCGCTGTCATCGAAATATATCCTGTTGAGGAGTCCCTTGGAAAGGTCGTGGTTGACCAGGGCGTCGAGTTCGATGTCATAGTATGCGGAAAGTGCATCTATGGTTTGAAGATCGGGTATCTTACGTCCGGACTCGTAGTCGGAGTATGTGGATCTGCGCAGGTGCAGGTCATATGAGATGGTCTCCTGGCTGATGCCGTTGACGCGTCTGAGGAGCTTCATATTGCTGTAAAGAAATTTCATCCTGCAGTTCATGTTATCGTTACTTTTCATCATCGTACCTCCATGGGAAATGATTGTAAGATCCTTCGATCTCGTTGATGCGGTTCATGCGTGCGCGTATCTGCTGCCTTGCACCGTAGGAAAGCTGCAGATATTTTTCTGCAAAGATCATAGTTTTTGATTCGTGATTGCCGTCGGTTATCATCGACATGAAATGTTCGGATATGTCGAAGCCGATGAAGTAGTCGAGACTGATGCCGTAATAGTCAGCGATCATGCAGACCGTAGTGAAATCCGGCATCTTCATGCCACTCTCCAGGTTGCTGTAGAATGTACGTGACATGTTGAACATATCTGCGGTGTCAGCCTGACTCATGTCGTTGAGATGACGGAGCAGTCTGATGTTCTTAGCGATGTGCTTCTGTGCCTGGTACATACGTTTGTGTGATAAGTTCCTTGATTCTGTCATGTTGTTTTCCTCCTTTATTGTATAAAATGACGTCGCCACAGAATGTGACTTTATATCAAGTGCGGCTTCAGGAGAAAAGCGGTGCAGGTTTCACAAAAAAACATCAAAAAAACAATGATGACGTGAATCATCATTGTTTACAGCGGACAGGGTTATATGCTTATAGGTCAATCATGATGCCGGTACCGGCCGGGAGATGTGCCGTATTTTCTGGCAAACAGCATGCCGAAGTAGCTCTGACTGCCGAATCCGCATGCAAGGCTTACTTCGGACACAGGCAGATCAGTGGTTTTCAGCATGGCGGCGGCCTGTTCCAGACGGTAGTCGTTGAGCACCTGGACTGGTTTCCTGCCTACGGCCTTCTGAAAACATCTGAAACATTCGCTGCGGCTTATATTCGCAGATCTGGCGATATCCAGAACAGACAGGTCTTCTGCGTAGTGATTTTGTATGAATGTCAGAATCATACGTGCACGTTTCCTGACAGGTGATGTGACGCCTTCTGCAGAGGTGTCCAGAATCGGTATAAGTTTCTGCCACAACATACTGGTGAGTATGTGTATGTTAAGTTTATCTGTTATGTCTGAGATCATGTCGAGTATGAGTGAGATTATCTGATTGCCCCGGGGCGTATCTGATTTAAGATGTATACCGGGAACTGAGCTGTCGGAAATGAAGGGCTCGATGTATTCGTGAAAGATATCACTGCTTTCATGAGAAATGAACCCCGGTTTGAACAATATACACACAGTTTCTGTTTTTTCTTCTGGGGATACCGCATTATATTCATGAAGCACATTTGAATTCACGAAAAGTCCATCACCGCAGGGAATGACATGCTCTTTGCCGTCCACCACTGCGTGACAGCATCCTTTCGGTACATAAAGCAGTTCGATCTCCTCATGCCAGTGAATATTGATATTGTCGGACGTATCGATATTTTTCTCAGATATCTGGAAAGAGAATCCCGTCGTCCCGTGACTGCACAGCTCGTACAGGGAACGATCAGTATCTATATACATAGACGCCTCCTGTCTGGTACTATATTTATAATTTACAGTATCATCTTAATATATTTGTCTGCTGAATACAATTATAATCATAGCGAATCAGAGAATAAAGATATATGGAGGATATATGCAAATGTTATGGAGAAAAACCGGTATGTCAGCAGCGGGTGTGATCGTTTCGGGAATATCAGTAGCAGTATTGAAATTTGCTGCTTTCGGAGTGGATCCGTGTCAGTCGGCGATTTTCGGGATATGGGACCTCACCGATATGTACTACGGTACAGCAAGCCTGATTATCAACAGCACACTTGCTGTTGCAGGAGTGATCTTTGCAAGACGGCTTCTGGGGATAGCGTGCGTGACATGAAAATATCACTATATAAACACAGTCGTTTGCCTTATGTGACACAGTACACAGGCAGGCGGCTTTTTTCTTTGATACAGTATATATACGGTTACAGATAACGATGAAATTAACATAAATTTATATCTACTGAACAGATAATAATTCTTAATATATTTATTGAATTTGAGAGAAACTATAATTATCACATGAAGAGGGAGATTTGATATGTGTAAAGTTATAGAAGTTCCAAAACGTAAATTAAAAGGTGATGATGGTTATAAAGTTTTTTCCGTGAGAGTTCCTAAAGAACTACTGGAGCAGATAGATGAACTCACCGGCAAGACCGAGCTGTCGAGGAATGAAGTCATCAATATACTGCTGAGTGAAGCTGTGAAGATTGCGGAGGTCAAGTGAGTGAGAAGTGCTGCAGGCCGCATATGTGAAAGGTATATGTGATATTATGAAAAAGTATGATAATGTGTATATCAGCGGTATACGATCCTGTTATGAACGATTTGTAATAAACAATGAAGCCCCGTCAGATGACTGGAATATCGATCCGGACATCCTTGAGTCATGGAAAAGGTCAAAGGCATGCGGTATAGATGTCAACTCTCCGATAAAGTATGATCTGACTGAAGAGGAGCTGGATGCCTGTCTTGAGGAAAATCATATGCTTGTGGAGACAGCACTGCCATATATCCAGCATATTTCCAATGTACTGGAGGGGACGCACTTTGTGATCGTTCTGACCGACGAGAAAGGCCATGTGCTGGAAATATTTGCAGACAAGCATCCTTTCGACCGGAAGGTAATGGAAAAGTACAACATGCGACGGGGAGCCATACGCCGCGAATGTTTCGTCGGCACAGACAGTATCGCCCTTGCGATAGAATTGAGGAAACCTGTTGAAGTATACGGTGAAGAACATTTCCTCATAGAAAATCATACACTTGTTTGCACAACTGCCCCCATATTCATAAGTGATGAAATGATCGGAACACTGACGATCATGGGCCCGCGTGAAATGTACCAGCGGTACACCATGGGAATGGTATGTGCCATAGTCGATGGTATAGAGAAAGAGATACAGCTGAAGAACATCAATGACAGTCTGTATTCAGCAAACGATATACTCAGGACCGCTATAGAAAATATAGAGTCGGGAATATTTGTGCTGGATGAAAAATATGACATACAGCAGTATAACCAGAAAGCAGTAAGGATACTGAACGTCAACGATCATGAGCGTCTTCGCGATATGAATTTCTTTTCGATAATAGAACGCATGTCGATACCGGAGCGTATCCGCGACATGAAAAAGGTGGTGCACGATGTACCCGCAACACTTACTACCCAAAAGGGCATGAGGATAGACGTAAGTATGAGTATATCACTTATCCAGAGCACGGAAGGAGCTCTCAAAAGTATAATCGTCAGTTTCAAAAAGCAGGCAGATGTGAACAAAATGGCCAGCAGCGTCATAGGCTCGAATGCAAAGTATACTTTCGAATCCATAATAGGTGATTCAGCTCTTATGCGTGAAGCCAAACATATGGGAAACTATGCGGCAGAGTCGGTGTCCAATGTACTGATACAGGGAGAAAGCGGCACCGGCAAGGAACTGATGGCACAGGCAATACATAATGCCAGTGATCGCGCAAGGGGCCCTTTTGTCGCAGTCAACTGCGGATCCATACCTAAAGCGCTAATAGAAAGCGAGCTTTTCGGATATGAATCCGGTGCATTCACAGGTGCACGTAAAAACGGACAGGTCGGCAAATTCGAGCTTGCCGACGGAGGGACTATCTTTCTCGATGAGATAGGCGACATGCCCCTTGAACTGCAGGTATCGCTGCTGAGAGTGCTTCAGAACCATGAAGTAACGAAGATCGGCGGGACATATCCCAAAACCGTGGACGTCAAAGTCATCGCATCCACCAACGTGGATCTGCTTAATGCCATAGAACGAAACAATTTCAGAGGAGACCTCTATTACAGGCTGAACGTACTGAATATAAGGATGCCGTCTCTCAGGGAAAGAAAAGACGATATCCCTGTACTGGCGGAATATTTTATCGAAACGTACAGCAGCATCATGAGAAAGAAGATATCGGGAATGTCCGACAGCGCTGTAAAACTCCTCAAAGGATATTCGTGGCCAGGCAATGTACGTGAGCTGGAGAATGTTATAGAGAGAGCAGTGAATCTGGCACACGGAGATATACTGACAGAAAAAGAGCTGCCTGTTGAACTGAAAGAAAACCGATACAGTGCGGCAAATACCATGAGATCAGTTATCTCGGAATATGACATCGATATACAGGAAGAATGGGAAAAAGATTCCTATGAGGAAAAAGACAGACAACGGATAAAGGATATCCTTATCAAAGAAAAAGGAGACGTAAAAAAAGCAGCAGAATATCTTGAGATGCCACTGAGCACCGTTTACAGGAAGCTGAAAAAATACAATATGAGAGCCCGGGATTTTAAACTCTGAAAAGTCAAAAAAGCTTATTGAAATAATTTATGTACAGTCTGTAATTTCTTAAAACAATACCATGTATAACCCAAGTGTAGCCGTAAGTATCGTTTTACGCGTGAAAACGAGCGTAAATCCGAGCGTAAAATCAATACGGTCGGATTTGAACACGCGATAATGGTGTTATGTGCACAATATGTTGAAAGGGTGAGATGTATGACATTTTGTCATTGCAATGGCGGAAGTATGTCACACAGGTGACATGTTTCCCGGGAAAGCGTGGGTCGGATCGATCCGGACCGGTGATTTCGGGAGGCGGCTCTGTTACAGTGACGGCAAAGGTTTGCAGGGAACTGCTGCAGTATGCAGCGGTTTTTTCTGTTTTTGGCATATATCCTGCATAAGTATATCAGTAAAAACTTTGCAGAACAGGAGACATGGAATTTTGGAGACGAAGGATTACAGCGGATACAGTATATTCGAGGGCATATCGGGCGATAACCTGAAGACTATAACCGACTGTGTGACAAGAGGAGAGAAGGGGTTTGCTCCGGGGGAAGTGATATTTTCCGGAGAAAATGACATGCGTACATGCATGATGCTGCTGGAGGGAAAGGCTGAAGTCATCACTTCCCATGGGAAGCGTATTGAGCTGACTGAGGGAATGATCTGGGGGAAAGACTTCTCAGAGGATGACGGCGATGGAGAAATCCGGGAAGTAAGGACCGTGACGGGATGCAGGATCCTGGAGATGGATCCCAACATGATGTACGAACCGTGCTGGTTCAGCTGCTTTTTTCATGCATTGTTTATTGACAATCTTGAACGGGTGAAGAAAGCGCAGTCGGAGATGACAGGAAGGAGCTGAGAGAAAAATGCTGGAAATAGTTATCAAGATATCGACAGTTTTTGTAATGATATTCATGGGATTCGCTGCCTGCAAGGTGGGATTCATAAAAAGCGAAGCGCAGGCACATCTTGTGAATCTGATACTCAACATCACGCTTCCGCTGATGCTGATAAATTCCATATGCAGCAATGAGATCATCGCGGACTCGCTGCAGCTTACGATAGAAGTGCTGGTGTTTTCCTCGGTATATTTCATACTGGCAG
>CAJJPZ010000109.1 GCA_905193765.1 uncultured Eubacterium sp. | reverse complement strand
CACTGGCAGAGAGACTTGTAAAGAACTTTGGCAGACCGGTGGACACCGGCAGGGAGGGCCTGAGTCACGCCTTTCCATCTGTACAGGATATATGCAGACTGGAAGGCAGGACAGAAGATCACCTTGGGCCGCTGGGGATAACATCATCCAGAGCGGCGGCAATACGAAGCATCGCAGAGATGTTTGCGGAAGGCATGATAAACTGGGAGAAAGACCGGCCGGAGGATATCATGGAGAATTTGATGGAGATCCGCGGGATAGGCCCATGGACTGCGAAGTATATCGTCATGAGGGCCATGAGCTTTCCTGACGTGTTCCTTGAAACCGACGCTGGAGTGAAAGAAGGCATGCCCGGGCTGACGCCCGCAGAAATGAAAAAGATTTCGGAAAAATGGAGACCGTGGCGCAGCTATGCGGTCATAGGGATCTGGAACAGTCTGTCATGAAATCGTGTATTT
This sequence comes from uncultured Eubacterium sp., assembly GCA_905193765.1. GTDB lineage: Bacteria > Bacillota > Clostridia > Peptostreptococcales > Anaerovoracaceae > Lentihominibacter. The sequence continues at coordinate 6,713 of CAJJPZ010000109.1, read as the reverse complement.
TTGATAACAGTGAATCGAAAGGATCGTGATGAAATGTACAGGATAGTTGAAACACAGGATTATTACCCGGTATCCGTGATGTGTCATGAGTGCGGTCTGGAGGTGGAGCCCTCGGAAACAGCACCGGGATATGTACAGAAAATGTGGAAATGCGAGGATACCGATACGGGGGAGATGGTGGCGGCGGCAGTAACAGCCTTCAGAGACGGATGCCATGTGCTGGAAAATCTGGTCGTCAGTGCGGAACACAGGAGCAGACATCTGGGAGAAAACCTGATAAAGACAGTGGAACATGAACTTCGCTGTCAGGGAGTGGACAAACTCTGGGGGTGCGCCAAAGTCCCTGACTACTATACGAGACTGGGCTGGAAACTCTTTGATGGTAAGGAAAAACCGGTGATATCGAACTGCCAGACCTGCAGACAGTTCGGGAATATATGCTTTCCGGAGATAATCGTGAAAGAACTGCAGCAGTGACTTTTCTCAGGACATGCAGATGTCTGACTGCGGATTACATTACATCAGGCTATGGATCGATTTACGCCGGGACTCATGGTCTCCTGAGGGCGCACGGCATGCCTGCGATGCACTTGCCGCAGACTTCGGAGCCAACGTCCGTACTGCCGTCTCCGCCGTATGAACTGCCGAAGGATGTATGCACAACAGCATTTTTCAGACACTGAGCGTAGCATTTTCGGCGATCATAGATTTCCGGCGTCAGCGCTCCGGCGGGACAGACCTTCATACAGAGTCCGCATTTACCGGATCTTTTATAGAGACACGCCTCCTCAGTCTGAGGCTTTCCGGCGGTGATGTCGAGATCAGTGACAAGGCCGTTGATCCTTCCTGCGCATCCGTTTTCGGTTATGAGCATGTTGTTGAGCCCGAAGGTTCCCAGTCCCGCTGCATACGCGAAGTGACGGAACGACCAGTGACTTATGATCTCGTCACGGTAGAAGGTCGACGCCTCAGGTGATTGAGCGGCGTCGTAGCCGAGACTGCGGATGACCTCGGTGAGGTGATCGTTCAGCTCAGGGAACATGGAAGTGGTCTCTTCATATATGCGGGCCCATTCTGCAGACGCAAGACCGCTGCCACGGTTGCTTTTCACAAGTTCATCCCTGAAGGGCAGGAAATATACCAGCATGACTGTTGCGTCAGGCATGACATCCTCGGGCATCTGGTGTTCTGATACGGTATATTCACGGAGATTCCTGATATACGGGCTATATATATCGGCGAATCCCACAAGAGGATCTTTCCATGTGTCCGGGTCTGTATTTTTTATGAAAGTGCTGATCTCACCGGTCAGCAGCTTTTTTATATCTGACATTGCAGCCTCCTTGAGATTTTGCCCGTGATTTCATGCAGCATTGTTAATGACATGCAGTATTTGAGATATGCACCGGTCCGGCAGAAGTTTATCAGTATCATAAGACCGGGATATACATACAGATAATTATATATCTGACTGCAAAAAAAGTAAATATTACGAGAATTTCAAAGTGAAATATATCCCCTTAATAAAACCGTTTTTTTGTGATATCATAGCATCATGATTTCATCACAGGAGGTTTTGACATCATGCCGGGTTATGTGCTTTTCAACTTTTTCATATACTGCGTCATCAATGCGTTCACGCCGGGACCGGGCAATATACTTGCACTGAACACTATAACGAACTACGGATGGAAGAAGGGCAGGCCGTTGTTCTTCGGGATATTTGCAGGTTATTACTGCGTCCAGACTATCTGCGCCATATTCGTATATGGAGTAGGGGAATTCCTGCCCCAGGCTCTGGAGATCATCAAGTACATAGGAGCTGCATATATACTCTGGCTGACGATACATATAGCATTCAGCAAACCTGATACAGAGGATGATGAGAAGAGTGCCTCGTTCCTCAAGGGATTCCTGCTGCAGTTCGTGAATGTGAAGATATACATGTTCGGAATCACTGCCATAACAGGTTTTGTCACAGGATACAGCACATCTTTCCCGGTGCTGATGGGATTCGAGATGTTCATTGCCACTATAGGAAGTATCGCGACACTGACCTGGATAGGCATGGGCGCGCTGATACAGAAGTTCTACATCAGACATTACAGAGGGATAAATATAATACTTGCCCTGACACTGCTGGAGTGTATATGGAGCATACTGAAAAACTGACAAGCCACTGCAGTCTGCACATACCGGTATTATAATTGTAGCGGATCCTTGATCTGGCTGTTACGACACTCCGGAATATGCAGTTTTTGAGGACACAGGGGTTTATAATAGCGATATTTTGCGATGTCCCGGGTACAACACCCGGGCATTTTTCTTCATCAGGATATCTTTTTGTCACTGCTGTCGGAAGAAGCATCTTCTTCATCTTCCGGCGGTTCAAGATGTTCGATATTGAGGCGTATCTTGTCGATACGATGTCTGTCTTTTGCAATGACCGTGAAAGTCACCTTCGTGTTCTTATGTTCTATGGTGGTCTCGTCGCCTACATCAGGTATCATATCGAATATGTTCAGCAGGAGCCCTGCAGCAGTTTCACATTCATCTGCCTTCTCAGGTTCGAAACCGATCAGTTCGATGACCTCCGAAACCGGCAGGGATCCGTCGATCAGGAAAATGTCATCGCTTATGGTAACGACCTCAGCATCGTCGTTCTGTATGTACTCGTCGTCGCTGCTTCCGATGATCTGCTCCATGATATCAGCTGATGTGACTATGCCTGCAGTACCGCCGTACTCGTCCACCGCCAGAGCGAACTTGTTGCCTTTGTCCTGCATGATCTGCATCAGACGTTCCACCGGCAGCGTCTCGGAAACTGCGATTATCTCACGGATCGGCAGATTGTCATAGGTCACTTCATTTATCGGCTCGTCGTTCCAGTAGAGGTCCTTGATATTTATGAAGCCTTCGATATGGTCCTTGTCCCCGCGGCATACAGGATATCTCGTGTACTTGAATTCCCTGATCATATCGAGATTTTCCTTGTATGAAAGTTCAAGGTCGAAGCACTCCACATCTGTTCGCGGAGTCATGATGGAGCAGACTTCCTTGTTGTAAAGGTCAAAGATATTGTCCACGAATTCGTTCTGTTTAGGGTCGATGAGACCGCTCTTTGTGCTTTCGTCGATCAGCAGCTGGATCTCTTCACCGGTATATACTTCATGTTCGTCAGCGATATCATGACCCATCAGTTTGACCACACCGTTGGTAACGGAGTTGAACAGCCACATGATAGGCGCAGTCATATGGTAGAACCACACGAGAGGAGGAGCCGTGAATCTGGCGTATTTGTCCGTTGAAAATATAGCCAGGGATTTAGGGATAAGTTCGCCCACAACTATATGGAGCGCTGTGACCAATGCAAAGCCTACAGCTACTGCGATGGCGGAAACAGCAGACTCCGGTACATGCATCAGAGCCAGCAGAGGTCTGATAAGCTGTGATACGGCAGGCTCGCCAAGCCATCCCAGTGCCAGCGAAGCAAGGGTTATACCCAGCTGGCAGGCTGACAGATATGCATTGACATTGTTTGCGACTCTCAGTGCTGCTTTGGCGCCGCTTTTGCCTTCTTCTTCGGCTATCTGCAGCTGCGATTTGCGGACTCTCACAAGAGCGAACTCCGCCACAACGAAAAATGCATTCATAAGCAGGAAAAATACTACAAGGATCAAACTTAGTGCCACTGACACGAAAAAACCTCCTTTGGTTCACGGTGATATCAACAAATCTCTATGTAACTAAACAGTATAAAGGCTATATATATATAAGTCAATTTTATATTACAAATTTTCACACAGATTTTACCATCAGTACAATGTAGATCCCTTGCAGTCCGTATGATATGCTATTGGATGTCTTTGTTCAGCTTCTGCAGCTGGCCCTCTTCTTCCACGTGGTATTCAAATTCCCCGGAGGAGCCGTCGTTATCGATCTTCGTCAGCTGATATTTTCCATTGCTGAGGACTTCCAGCTGATAGTCGTCATCTACCTCTACTCCCCAGCAGTCATAGACCTGTCGGTAGTTGTCCTTCTCGAGTACGCTGTGTCCGGATGAAGTGTAAAGTACTGCAGTTTTATATTTCAGATATGCCCAGGAAGGGAAAAGCTCTTTCATGGAGTCTTCCATAAGTTCGCCGTCCTCCGGCATGAAAGTTTCTTCCAGATGTATTTTGTCATCGCCGGTATACGAAACTTTGATTTTCAAAGAAAAGTTGCCACCGGACATAGGTATTGCAATATCTTTGAATTTCACATATTCGCTGGAATACATATAGGCGTATACGAACCCGGCATCACCGGTGCGGTCAGCGCCGAATATCTTCAGAGACACGAAATACTTGTCCGGGAGATATTCAGGACAGCGGAGGTCTTCCTCTGTTTCCCGTTGTGCCAGCTGCAGCTCAAGACTTTTGATCTGATTTTTTGACAGCCTGTATGATGCACCACCGGTCATGTCTTCCTTCAGGAAATGGAATGCTATGGCTCCGAAGAAGAGCAGGACAACCATTATCACTGAGAGTTTAAGCAGTCTGCGGCGGTTGCGCTGTCCTGCTTTCTCAAGATGTTTTATCTCTGCACGATCCTGCTCGTCCTGCAGTGGTGAAACCCCGGCATGTCTGATCTTTTCAAGTTCCTCACGGCATCCGGGGCAGTCGTTCAGATGCTCCTCGATGATCGCATTGGTTGTTTCGTTTGTAAGCCCGTCGGCATAGGACGGGAGAAGATCTTTTATTATATCACAGTCATTTATCTTTATCATTTTTGACCTCCGATCCATTGTAGTTTTCTCCATTGAGTTTTTCCCGCAGTCTGAGATTGCCCCGGTAGTAGGTCACCCGGGCCCAGTTTTCACTGCGTTCCATAATATCGCCGATCTGCCTGAACGAAAGGTTGCCGAATATCCGCAGATGCATCACTTCCCTCATGTTTTCAGGAAGTTCATGCATGACTCGGAGGACCTCGACTTTGCCTTCTTCGGAAAAGTAGTCGGCGGACAGTGTGTTGTCGGCAAGATCTCCGATGTCGTCTATATCACAGTGGCGGGGATGCTTCCTGTAGTATTTCAGAAGCTGGTTCTTTGCTATGGCGCAGAGCCATGTGGTGACTTTGCATGAACCGTCAAAGCTACTGATTCTGCGGATCGCCTGGTAGAAAGTTTCCTGCGTGATCTCTTCGGAGATATGGCTGTCGCCGGTTTTCGCATACAGATACCTGAACACGGTCTTTGAATATTCTTTGTAGATTTTTTCCGGATCCAGCATGTTACCACCCCCTGATATAGTTCTTGTTCAGCTTGTCGTTCAGTGAATCAGGCATTCGGATGCACATGACATATGTTACGTTCTCGTCTTCGAAGTCCTCCTGTTCTCTGTCAGAAGTGCAGTATTCATAGTACCAGTGCCCGTCTTTAAGAAGCAGTTTGATATCAGTGCTGTAAAGCCCGTCGAGACTGGTTTTGCAAAGACAGATCTCCGGCAGGTCATCCCGAAGTTCTGTGTCAGCCATGTCGTCATTCATATCGGAAAGAAATCGTTTTTCTTCGTCTGTGAGTTTCAGGCTGCGAGTCTTGCTCTGATAGTCGCCGTTTGCGTCTTCACGTTCACTCCACTGCCGGGTGGAGAATCCGTAGTTGTTCGTATCGAGATAATATTTTTCGATCTTCTCCATATCGGAAGTGCGACAGAGGAAATCATCATAACTGCTGTTATAGAAGAAAGGCAGTCCTGTACCGGACTTGACGCGGAACATATTTAAGGTGTGTGTCTTTTTCAGGAATCTGTCCCAGCTGCTGACCTTGTCGCTTACCGTAAACTCAGGGGTGCTTTGCTCTTCGTCTACCGGGCAGGGGGATATCATATCGAATGTATCATCTTCAGATGCAGACAGATCGATAAATGTATATTCATTGCCTTTGTAGGTGACTTTGTCGTCATCCCAGTACAGGTTCGTTCTGACACCGGGATAGCTCATCTCGTTGTACATCTGATCGTTTTCCTGACGTATATCCAGTATCAGCATGATGCCTGCAAATAAAATGAAGAAAACCATTATGAGCGATCCGATAAGGATCGTGGCCCGCCTGGATTTTTTCATATAGTCGATGTCATCATCCGGAACTGCCGGGGGAGCTGCGTTCCTTAAATGATCATCATCTTTCATCATTCTGAGTTTTTCGGAGCATTCCGGGCAGCTCCGGATATGCTCTTCCACCATGCGGTTTGCTGCACTGCAGGCTGTCCCGTCAGCATACAGCGGAAGGAGATCGATGATCAGATCGCAGGGGATGTCCCGGTCATCGATATGCGCCCTGTCTGTACCAGCCGGGCTGCATCTGTCATTACCGGTTGCATTTTTTATGTGATTCAGTTTGTCCATGCGGAGCCTCCTTTCGGTCTGCCGGTCATATCATGTATGAGTAAGTGTTATATAATATTGATACCGGAAAACAGGAATTCGTTACAGCAGATAAGAGAAAAATCAGGCCCGAACTGACAGCAGGAAGCCGAGTATCAGGCTGTAATACAGGCAGCCTATGATGGAAAAAATCAGGCATCGTTTGGCATATGTCGCTTTTCGTATGATACCGATGATGCCGACGATGATCCCGGTGAGATGAAGTGCATAGACCGCTCCGCAAATGACGTAAAGGATGATTTCCACAGAGTCCAGCAGCGTCGGAGAACCGTATTCGAGTCCCAGAAATG
>CAJJPZ010000108.1 GCA_905193765.1 uncultured Eubacterium sp. | reverse complement strand
TTTGTGGGTCTTCTTGTCTGTAACGAAACACCTTTCGAAGGTCGTCATCTGATCCTTTCCGAACAGCGGTGATTTGCTGCTGAGCCACAGATACCACATCAGATCCCCTGAGCGTCCCGTTTCCTCAGACTCGTCAGGCGTGAAATATGCTTTGCGCACCTGAGTATCCAGATAGTCCATATACGCCTTGCCCGACTTTGTCACGCCGTTCACTGTGCATTTCTCGAACTCTCCGTTCTCATCCATCGGTATGCACCCGTGGTAGAGAAGGTTCCCGTTCACTGCAGTATACAGAGCTCCGTTGCTGTAGATGAACCTTATATGCTTCTGCAGCTTCTCACTGTTGAGGAACGATGCTTCCAGTGCGTTCAGTACATCCTTCTCATCCTGTGTGAGTTCATATGGATTTTCGGGATCGATCGTAGGGAAATTCGTGTCGCGCAGCGGATATACGCCATCTCTGAGTTTTATTGTCCCATTCTCGTAATCGATCTTATCCAGAAGCAGACGGTTTTCCAGCCTGTATTCAGGATGAGCCATTATCCTCTGGCCCTCGACTTTGAACTGGCATATTGATATGGCCTTGTTCATCTTGGCAGCAAGCCCGTCTTCTATAGGATCGTATTTGTTTTCTTCAAGACGCTTCGGCATAAAAAACTCACAGGGGTCATCACCGTATATATTCTCTGCCATAATGGCCAGAGGTCTGAGGTTTATACCATATCCGATCTCAAGCATATCGAAGTTGTTGTAGCTTATATTCATCCTCAGAACATTGGTCATGCATGCCCAGTTGCCCGTGGCCGCACCCATCCACACAATGTCATGGTTCCCCCACTGAAAATCCACATCATGATATCCCATCAGGAAATCCATTATCTTATCAGGATGTGAGCCTCTGTCCCATATATCTCCGATTATATGCAGGCGGTCTACTGCCAGGGAGCTTATCACTTCGGTCAGTTCCTCTATGAATTCCTCTGCAACGCCGCATTCGACTATCGTACTTATGATCTGCCCGTAATAATTGCCTTTGTTAGCTTCATCATCATTGTGAAGCAGTTCATCCAGGATATATGCATATTCCTTCGGCAGGCGCTTACGCACCTTTGATCTGGTATATTTATTTGACACAGATTTGCATATAAGTACAAGATTATATATCGATTCCTTGCACCATTTATCAAAATCCACATGTGTTTTCTTCCGTCTTTTTATTTCGGCTGATGCATTATATACAAGCGAAGCAAGTGCTTCACGCTCGTCACGCGTCAGATCCGGACCGAATATCTCGTCTATCTTCGCTTTTATGACGCCTGATGCGCTCTTCAGCATGTGGATGAACGCTTCGTGCTCCCCGTGCAGATCGCTTAGGAAATATTCAGTTCCCTTTGGCAGAGACATGATCGCACTGAGATTGACGATCTCCTCCGTTGCCGACTTGACGTCAGGATATTTCTTGGATAGATGTTTGAGCAGGTTCTGGTCTGTCATTATAAACTCCCTTCAAATCGCAGTAACAGTCATGTATCATCGTACTTCAGCCATTTCAGCCAAATCATACGGAGTAGCCTGGTATACGTAATAGTTAAGCCAGTTGCTGAACAGAAGACTGGCGTGGCTCCTCCATCTGAAAAGTATCTCCTTTTCAGGATCATCATCGCGGAAATAATTGGCAGGTACAGCGATGTCAAGGCCTTTCTTCACGTCTCTGAAGTATTCCCCCGCCAGCGTCTCCTTGTCATATTCCTGATGACCCAGCACGAATATCTGTCTGCCGTTTTCTGTAGATATTATATGCGGTCCCACTTCATCTGATTCTGCAAGCATCCTCAGCGCCGGTTCGTGCTCGATATCGCATTTCAGGATCTCCGTATGTCTCGAGTGCGGCGCATAGAATATCTCATCGAATCCTCTTACCAGAGGGTTATGGGGTCTTACCACACGATGTTCGAACACACCGAAAACCTTTTCATCCAGAAGCCGCTTAGGTATTCCGTAATGGTAATACAGTGCAGCCTGAGCTCCCCAGCAGATGAACATACTGCTGTAAACGTGGGTCTTCGCAAATTCGAAGATCTCGCAAAGTTCCTGCCAGTAGTCCACCTGTTCAAAAGGCATCTGTTCCACCGGGGCTCCCGTCAGTATCATTCCGTCAAAATAGTCTTCTTTTATCTCATCCAGTGTCTTGTAGAACGACTCCATATGCTCCTGGGATATATGGGTCGATTCATGGGAATCCATCGTCACCAGCGTCATCTCCACCTGCAGAGGGCTGTTTGCCAGTACTCTGGCAAGCTGAGTCTCCGTAGCTATCTTCGTAGGCATGAGATTGACGATGACGATCTTCAATGGACGTATATCCTGTGATACCGCTCTGGCTCTGTCCATCGTAAATATATTTTCACTTTGAAGTGCTCCCGCAGCCGGAAGCGAATTCGGTATTATCAAAGGCATTTCGTCAGTTTCTCCTTAAATCTCAAGTTATTTCAAAGCCTGTTCTATATCAGCGATAAGATCCTCTGCATCTTCAAGACCACATGAAAATCTTACTAAATCAGGACTTACTCCTGCTGCCACAAGTTCTTCATCATTCATCTGTCTGTGAGTGGCGCTTGCAGGGTGCAGACAGCATGTTCGGGCATCTGCCACATGAGTTTCTATAGCTGCTACTTTCAGCTTGCCCATAAACTCTTCAGCAGCAGCTCTGCCGCCCTTTACACCAAACGATACCACTCCACATGAACCATCAGGCAGATATTTCTGAGCCATTTCGTAATCATCATCACCCTCAAGACCGCAGTATTTTACCCATGCGATTTTCTCATGCTGCTGCAGATATTTTGCAACAGCCATACCGTTTTCTGCATGTCTCTTCATTCTCACGTGAAGACTCTCAAGGCCCATATTGAGCAGGAATGCATTCTGTGGTGACTGAATAGATCCGAAATCTCTCATGAGCTGTGCAGTAGCCTTCGTTATGAACGCACCTTCAAGTCCGAATCTTTCTGTATATGTAACACCATGGTAGCTTTCATCAGGTTCACACAATCCCGGAAATTTTTCAGGATATTTCGTCCAGTCAAACTTGCCGGAGTCAACTATACATCCGCCGACACCTGCTCCATGACCGTCCATGTACTTTGTAGTCGAATGTGTCACGATATCTGCACCGAATTCAAATGGTCTGCAGTGTACCGGAGTAGCAAAAGTATTATCTATGACAAGCGGAACACCATGCTTATGTGCAGCATTTGCAAAAGTTTCAATATCCAGCACCGAAAGTGCAGGATTTGCAATAGTCTCACCAAATACAGCCTTAGTATTAGGTTTGAACGCAGCATCCAGTTCTTCCTCTGTAGCATGAGGAGGAACAAATGTAAACTCCACACCCATCTTTTTCATGGTAACCGCAAACAGATTGTATGTGCCGCCGTAAATGGTTGAAGAAGCAACTACATGATCTCCACATGAAGCAATATTAAATATTGCATAGAAATTCGCAGCCTGACCTGATGATGTCAGCATAGCAGCGCTACCACCTTCAAGAGAAGCGATCTTAGCTGCAACATAATCATTCGTAGGATTCTGCAGTCTCGTATAAAAATATCCGGAAGCCTCCAGATCAAAAAGCTTTCCCATTTCCTGGCTTGTGCTGTATTTAAAAGTTGTACTCTGCACGATAGGAATCTGTCTTGGTTCTCCATTTCCCGGTCTGTATCCATCCTGTACGCATTTAGTTCCTATTCCCATAATCTTAATTCCTTTCCAAATATATTTCTTATCGTTCACATATATATTAGCACAAAATTATACACTATTTTCGTATAGATTTCAAATAATTTTCCCGCCCTTGTTCATACAAGTCGCCGCCTGTACTATCAAGTACTACTGTAAGAGGAAGGTCCTCTACATAGAGTTTCCTTACAGCCTCTGCTCCGAGATCATCGAATGCTATGACCTCTGCAGATTTTATCTGTTTAGCCATAAGTGCCGCTGCACCTCCTATAGCAGCCATATACACCGCTCCGTTCCTGACAACGGCATCCATCACTTCATGTGATCTCTGCCCTTTGCCTATCATCGCCAGCTGTCCCATATCCAGCAGCATAGGTGCGTATGCGTCCATCCTGTAGCTTGTGGTCGGTCCTGCCGAGCCTATGGGATGTCCCGGTTTCGCAGGCGTCGGTCCCACATAGTATATCATTGAATCCTTTATTTCAAAAGGAGGCTCCTCACCGCGTCCGATCATCTCCGTGATACGTTTATGAGCAGCATCACGGGCTGTGTATATCGTTCCGGTTACATATACACGGTCACCGGCTCTGAGATCCTTAACCTTGTCCTTTGTAAAAGGTGCTGTCAGTCTGTATTCCATTATCTCATCCTCCTGTCGATCATATAATAGCTTCTTTATGTCTGCTCACATGGCAGTTTATATTCACTGCAACAGGAAGTCCTGCTATATGTGTCGGAGCTGCGATTATCCTGACAGCAAGTGCTGTCGTCTTTCCTCCGAATCCCTGCGGGCCTATGCCCAGGCTGTTGATACGCTCCAGCAGTTCATCCTCCATAGCGGCGTAGTACTGATCGTCATTCTGCTTGTCCGCAGGAACCAGCAGAGCCTTCTTGGCCATAAGCGCCGCCTTGTCAAAAGTGCCGCCTATACCGACTCCCACAACTATCGGCGGACATGGATTCGCTCCTGCGCTGCTGCATACATCGACGACGAAATCCTTCACGCCCTTTTCGCCTGCCGAAGGCGGCAGCATCTTTATCTGACTCATATTTTCTGATCCGAACCCCTTGGGAGCCACAGCTATCTTCAGCTTGTCTCCCGGGACTATATCATAATTGATGTACGCCGGGGTGTTGTCTCCGGTGTTCACCCTTCTGAGAGGATCTTCAACGATGGATTTTCTGAGATACCCTTCTCCGTATCCCCTGCGCACGCCTTCATTCACAGCCTCCTCTATGCTGCCTCCCGTAAAATGCACATCCTGCCCTATCTCAAGAAAGACACAGGCCATTCCTGTATCCTGACAGAGCGGGAACACGCCTTCCTCCGCTATACTTATATTTTCCTGTATGCTGCTGAGGATATCCCTGGCCACAGGCCATGTCTCCTCCTCCGCTTTCTGCATTATGCACGTCTTTGTATCTTCACCGAGATAATGATTCGCCTCGATGCACAGATCTCTGATCTTATCCCTCACAAGGCTCACGTCTATTTCTCTCATATCATCAATATACTCCTTCCTGCATTTTTTCCGATAATAATCATTATACACCATAAGACGCACATAGTTTACAGATTTTATCATAAACTTGTACAAATATGTTTTACGGAGGATACTTATGAAAAGAAGATCAAAAACAATCACCGGCGCTGTTGCTGTAACAGCTGCACTCATCATATTCTGCCTAGTTCTCACTCTGCCTCCTTTCATACTGACAAGGTTTGCAGAAAGCAGCGCACCGGAAAAGGCTGTGAAAAAAACAGATGAAGCCGGTTTCGAGCAAGTGCAGCCCTGTGAAAACATAACCGTATACAGATCCGAAAAGAAACGGACGGAAACTATAGGATTCGAAGACTATATCAAAGGTGTAGTTGCATGTGAAATGCCCTCTACATTCCGCAAAGAAGCACTCAAGGCTCAGGCCGTGGCTGCAAGGACGTATTCACTGGCACGCGTGATAAAAGCGGAGAAAAACGGTAATCCGTCTTCCCACCCGCAGGCGCCGCTCTGCGATACGGTTCACTGCCAGGTCTACAGAAGTCGCAGCGACCTTGAAGCGGTCAAAGGCAGCGAATGGATGAAAAAAGACTGGAAGAAGATATGTTCCGCAGTAGACAGCACCCGTGACGAACTGCTGTATTACAAAGGCGATCTCGTGGAACAGGCGCTTTTCCATTCCTCCAGCGGCGGGCGTACGGAAAACTGCGAAGATGTATTCACCGCAGCAGTTCCCTATCTTGTAAGCGTCGACAGCCCATATGAGGGCTCCGCCACACATCAGAAAGAGAAACACGCATTCACAATAGACGAGTTCGCATCCAAAATGCGTTCCGCCTGTCCCGGCATATCCTTCGGGAACATAAACGCTTCCGTCATAAAGATCGTAAGCAGAAGCAAAGGCAACCGTGTGGAAAAAATGAAGATAGGCGACGGAATCGTGGAGGGCCGTACCGTCCGTGAAGCTTTGGGTCTGCCGTCGGCGAATTTTACCATCAGGATATCCGGCGGTAAAATAACATTCACATCGGACGGCAGCGGTCACGGCGTCGGTATGAGCCAGTACGGCGCCGACGGCATGGCTGCCGAAGGTTATGACTACAAAAAAATTCTGTCCCACTATTACAGCGGGACAGAAGTCTGGTGATCGATATTATGAGAAGAATTCCTTTATAGAATCCAGGAACCTGCTCTTCTTGTGGTAGCAGTCGCTGGTCACAGCCTTGCCCATGGCTTCTATGGCCTTCTTCTGTTTTGAATTCAGTTTTGTAGGTACTTCGAGGCTTACCTTGACATAGAGATCGCCTTTCTTGTTGCTCCTTACGCTCTTTATGCCCTTGCCTTTGAGCCTGAACACCGTATCAGGCTGCGTACCTGCCGGCACCTTGTATGAGACCTTTTCCTCCAGCGTAGGCACTACTATCTCGTCTCCAAGTGCTGCCTGATTGAACGTGATCGGTATCTCCAGCCACAGATCCTGCCCTCTTCTCTCGAAGAGTTCATGAGGTCTGACATTTATCACGATATACAGATCTCCGTCCGGACCGCCGTTTATACCCGGTTCTCCCTGCCCCCTGATCGGGATCACTGAATCATTGTCGACGCCTGCCGGGATATTTACAGAAATAGTCACATTATCTCTGATTTTTCCTGTTCCTCCACAGTCCTTGCAAGGCGTTTCATTGATCTCACCTGTACCGTTACAGTCAGGACATGCCGACACGCTCTGGAAAGTTCCCAGTGGGGTCCTCTGAGATGTCCTCACCTCGCCTGTGCCGTTGCACTTAGGACACTGCTTCTTGGAAGTCCCCGGCGCTGCACCTGTTCCGTCGCATGTCTTGCACTTTACATACTTGTTTATGCGTATCTGTTTCTTGGTGCCGAATGCCGCTTCTTTGAAATCTATGGTTATGGATTTCTGCAGATCACTGCCCTTCTGAGGGCCGTTGCGGCGGCTGCGGCTCCCGCCGCC
>CAJJPZ010000107.1 GCA_905193765.1 uncultured Eubacterium sp. | reverse complement strand
CACCCGTGAGCCATACAGCAACTGCGATACCCATACCGATAAGGATGAGTGACCATGGAAGATTACCCTCCATAACGCCTTCAGCCAGGGATTTTATCATTGTAGCATGCGGAGCAGCCAGCTTCTCGCTGCCGATAGTGTATACCTTATCCAGCATTATGATGACAGCACCCATTACAGCAGCAGATGTGATGACACCTATCATCTGTCCGTACTGCTGGTTTCTCGGTGTTGCGCCAAGCAGGAATCCTGTCTTCAGATCCTGTGCCATATCGCCTGATACACCGATACAGATACAGATTATCGAGCCTACTACTACGATAGCGATAGCTCCGCTCGTACCGCTGAAGCCCATTACTCTGAACAGTACAGCAGTTACCAGCAGACCTCCTATGGACATCGCCACGATAGGGTTGTTTGAACTGCCCACATATCCTACGAGATGTGCAGATACTGTTACGAATATGAATCCGAATACGAGTACCAGTATAGCTCCGATACTTCCAGCCATGGCATTCGGGAATACAGGCAGGAATGCTATTATAGCAAGTATGATTATAACGCCTATAATAAGCACCTTGATAGACATGTTTCTGTCTGTTCTCTTTACATCTTCAGCTTTGAGCTTATATGCTGCGAAAGTTCCCTTGAACGATCTGTAGATGATAGGCAGTGCCTTGAACAGGCTGATGAATCCGCCCATTACTACCGATCCTATACCTATGTACTTGAGATAATATGTCCAGAGTCCCCAGTGATCCAGCTCTGCGATAGGAACATCAGCAAGGCCTATGGCGTCCGGAGCATACTGACCTATGAAGTAGATCGTCGGCAGTATAACGAAACAGCCTATTACCGAAACTGCCAGTGACATCGCTGCGATCCTCGGACCTACCAGGAATCCTGCCCCCAGCAGTGACGGATATACATCCAGACCTACAGCTCCGCCCTTGAGATATCCCTTGAGAGGTATATCCAGTTCTTCAGGAAAGATGCAGAAACCGTTAGTAAGGAATTTAAAAATACCACCGATACCGATGCCTTTGAAGAGCATCTTTGATGTGGTTCCACCTTCTTTACCTGCAACTATTACCTCTGCACAGGCTGTTCCTTCAGGATACGGCAGTTTGCCATGCTCGTCCTTTATAAGGAACTTTCTTATAGGTATCATCAGCAGGCACCCCAGGACTCCACCCAGAGCTGCGATTGCAAAAATAGTCACTAATTTTACATTTACGCCCATCAGCAGAAGTGCAGGCAGTGTGAATGCAACACCTGCAGCGAGAGCTTCTCCGGATGATCCTACAAGTCTGCACGATATTGTTTTCCAGCACAGAACTGTTCCTGAAGCCTTTGAGCACTGCCATACCTATAACAGCAGCCGGGATCGATGCGCATATCGTCATACCTATCTTCATCGCCAGGTATGCGTTGGCAGCACCGAAGAGGCATGCGAGAATGCACCCGATGATCACTGCTCTTACAGTGAACTCCCTGACGTTTTCATCAGGTGAGACATACGGTTTGTAGTCTTCGCCGCTCACCTTTGCAGAAAAGTCGGCAGTTCTCTTGTTTTCACTATTATCCATTTTTCTCCTCCTTATTGATTATTTATCAATAAAATCATCGAATACCATCCTCGAGGTCTTCGATAATATATCACGGGCCTGATTGTTGTCTCGTGCATCCCATGTAAAGAATACATATATATAATCCCCTTTTTCCGTATATACGATCGCGATATCGTGATCGAGTGCATCAAGCTCTCCGCTCTTGCGAGCTATGGTTATCTCATCAGGAAGCTCCTGGCGCATCATTGTCTCATCAGCCTGACCCTTCATGATCTCAAGCATCTGTTCATCATACGGGCTTCCCAGCAGTGTACTGCTGTAAAGTCTGTCCATCAGATCGAACATTTCCTTCACTGACGTGTAGTTCTGTCTTCCTTCTTCCGCAGCCTTGAAATCCATCATCTTGCGGCAGAGTTTCGAATCCCTGTAACCCAGTTTCTTTATTTCTTCATTGATCTGATCAATGCCCAGCTTGTCCATCAGGACATTCGTCGCTGTATTGTCACTGTAGACTATCATCAGCCGCAGCAGCTCCTCCAGCATATATTTCCTGGGAGCCAGGAATTCAAGCACACTGAAAGCCACTATATCCCCAGCCTTCACCTCTATCTCATCTGTCAGAGACAGCCTGCCCTCTCTTATAAGATCGATGGTTTTTATCAGTATGAACATCTTTATCAGACTTGCCGACGGGACCACTTCATTTTCATTGAAAGTGCAGATCTCGCCACTTCTCAGATCCTTTACTGCGAATGCGCCCTTTACATCCTCCTGTTCAAGGTACTCTATCAGTTTTTCTTTCAGCATATGTTTACTCCTTTTTTACCGGAAAACAAAAAACCAGTGCAGATCCAATTGAAAAACGGACCCATACTGGATTTCATCCATGCAGCTGCAGCCGTCGTATGATTGCTGCAGCATATTGAATAAAGCAGTTTCGGTATTATATATTTTTTATTTCTTTATATTTTTTCAGAGCATCCTTATATGCGATTATTATCGCTTTCTGAGATGTCCCGAAATACCTGTTCTTCACTGATCCGACCAGTTCCTCATCGTAATCGGCAAACGATCTGCCGATAAAAAGATCATGGACGAACCTCTTTGTTATGTCTATAGTTGCTGAACATTCAAGATCCACGATCTCATCAGTTTCCCTGTCTATGACGAATCCTATGAAAAAAATCTTGAATGTGCTGGTTATGGCATTATCACTGCTGGTCTTGCCATGTCCCAGAACATAAACCGTCGTATCTTTGTACATATCTCTTCACCATAATGACCTTTCAGTATCAAGTTTACCATAATTCACATGATATGTCCATCAAAATCACAAATTGCCGAGACGTATCATTGCTTTTGCATATATCCTGCACCCTGCCTCAAGGTCATCTTCAGTTATATGTTCATTAGCCTGATGCATCGTGTCTTCATGTCCCGGGAATATCGGACCGAAGGCCACTGTATTAGGAAGGCTCTTGGCATATGTACCTCCACCCATGCTGACCGGTTCTGATACTTCTCCTGTTTCCTCAGCATAGACCTCTGTCAATGTTTTTACAAGTTCGTGATCCTCCGGGAAATAAAGTCCGTGCTTGTGCTTTATGAGCCGGAACTCCAGACCTTCCCTGCCGCATATATCTTCTATATTTCTCAGATACTGCTCACAGTCAATATTTGCAGGATATCTGTAATCCACACGTATTTCTATATGATCCCGGTCCCCTTCCAGAACACCTGCATTCATTGTCGCATCTCCCAGTCTGTCGTCACTGTGATCTGCGTGCAGCCTGGCTCCTGTCGTATCAGATTCTATATATTTCATATAAAACTCTGTAAACGATTTCAGATCCCCAGGGAACTTTTCGAACAGACTGCTCTCCGTCAGGTTCCTGAACAGACTGTCGATGGCATTCACGCCTGCCTCTGGTGTACTGCCATGGGCCGCTCTGCCCTCTGTATTTCTGAATGTAAGTATATCATCAGATATTTTTATCTTTATCTCTGCCTTGTCAGGAACCTGATTCGTGACAAGGCCTCCCGATGCGCTTACCAGCTGTGCATCATCTGATGGAGTCAGCAATTTGCTTATGCTGAAAACCACCATACCTTTTTCGGAGTTCACCACAGGGAACATAGCATCCGGAGTAAAAGCATATATCGGCATTTCCTCTGTTTCCCTGTACCTGGCCATATCTTTGCTTCCGGACTCCTCATCTGTCCCTATTATGATCCGTATCCTGTGTTTCAGGGATACTCCGGAGTCTTTCACAGCTTTCAGTGCATAAAGTGCTGCCGTAACAGGGCCTTTGTCATCAAGAGTACCTCTGCCTGTAAGCCTGCCGTCATGCCTTTCACATATGAACGGATCTGAATCCCAGCCGTCTCCCGCCGGCACGACGTCTATATGACCCAGGACTGCGACCATATCATCACCATGTCCGTATTCTATATAGCCAGCCTGTCCATCGATGTTTTCTGTTCTGAAACCCATCTTCAGTCCGGTTTCCAGCATGAAATCAAGGGCATCTGCTATCCCTTTACCATAAGGCGCACCGTCTTCCGGATCCGCTTTGACGCTTTTTATAGCGACACACTCCGACAGTGTTTCGATCATTCCTTTTTTATCTATATATTTTTCTACTGAGCACATAATACCAAAGCCTTTCCTGTCATCATACTATTCCATGAATGAATAATCGTCGTCGTAATACTCGAATTCAAAATCCTCTATCCTGATCACGTCACCGTCCTCGATGCCCAGCTCCCTGAGTTTTTCAAAAGCGCCGCTCTTCTCTATATATTTATACAGATATCTTAGGGATCCGCCGTCGTTGAAATTCGTCGAATTGAATATCTTGAGAAGCTGTTTTCCTTCAAGTACATAGTCACGCCCGTCAAATGATGCTCTGACCTCTTTGTAATCAGGATCATTGTCATCTTTCTCGAAGTCGAACATTTCATAATCTTCTTCTTCCTGCGGTTCCAGGAGCAATTTCTGCAACTGCTGTGCAGCTTCCGCCAGTACTTCCTTCACTCCGATGTTTATCGGCGCGGACATCGGGAACACTTTGTATCCTTTGGCCTCGACATGTTCCTTGAATTTTATATATCCCGGATCGTCTTCACTGATGATATCTATCTTATTTGCCGCAACGATCTGAGGCTTTTTCATAAGCCTCGGGCTGTACTGTTCCAGCTCCCTGTTGATTTTTTCGAAATCCTCGATTGGATCGCGGCCTTCGCTGCCTGAAACATCCACCACGTGTATCAGCACCTTGGTACGTTCTATATGCTTCAGGAACCTGAACCCCAGTCCGGCGCCCTGGTGCGCACCCTCTATTATACCTGCGATATCAGCCATAACGAAGCTTGTGTCGAATATCTGAACGACTCCGAGGTTCGGATCGATGGTGGTGAAGTGATAATTGGCTATCTTCGGTTTCGCACTTGTCGCCACTGACAGCAGTGTGGATTTACCTACATTAGGGAATCCTACCAGCCCGACATCAGCTATCAGTTTAAGTTCCAGGATGATATTCCTCTCTTTGGCAAAGCCTCCCGCTTCTGCAAAATTAGGAGCCTGTCTCGTGGATGTCGTATATTTCGTATTTCCCTTGCCGCCTTTGCCACCCTTTGCGGCTACAAATGACTGCCCGTGTTCTTTAAGATCCTTCATAACGAGGCCTGTTTCTTCATCGATAACCACTGTTCCCACGGGCACTTTTATGATCAGATCCTGTCCGTTCTTGCCATATCTCTTTTTTTTCATCCCGTCCTGACCGTTTTCTGCTTCGTATTTTCTCTTGTATCTGAAGTCCATAAGAGTTCTGAGGTTTTCATCAGCCTGAAATATCACGTCTCCGCCTTTGCCTCCATCTCCGCCATCAGGACCTCCTTCAGGTACGAAAGGTTCACGTCTGAAAGAGACAGCACCGTTGCCGCCCTTCCCTGATTTAATATATATCTTGGCTCTGTCTGCAAACATAAAGCCCTCCTTGTTATATGCAAAAAATAAAGCCCCTAAATAATTAGGGGCTCGAAAACGCTTACGCTTCTTTTGGATATACGCTTACTTGCTTTCTTGTCTTGTCATATCTTTCGAACTTTACAGCTCCGTCAATCTTTGCAAATAAAGTATCATCTCCGCCGATTCCTACGTTGTTACCAGGGTGGAACTTTGTTCCTCTCTGTCTAACCAGAATGCTTCCGGCACTAACGAACTGACCGTCGCCTGTCTTAACGCCTAAACGTTTCGACTCACTATCACGACCGTTCTTCGAGCTACCTACACCTTTTTTACTTGCCATCGACCAGACACCTCCTCGCTATATCAATTTAAAAATAATTTCCTTAGTTCAAGCTTATTTTAAAGCAGCTTCGATCGTTTCGATCATTACAGCATTTGTTGCCTTTTCATCAATTTCAATGTTGTTTTCCTTAGCGAAATCGATAAGTTCAGCTTTTCTCATTGACTTGAGAGCCGGCTTCTTTGCAGCTGCCTTGTCATCAGCTTTTTCTTCTGCTACAGGTTCCTCAGCTTTTACAGGAGCCTTTTCATTGCCTACTGCAGTTATTTCAACTAAAGTGTATGGCTGTCTGTGACCCTGTTTCTTTCTGTAATCTTTCTTGGCTTTGTACTTGAAGATTATTACCTTCTTGCCTTTGCCTGATTCGATCACCTTTCCTTCAACTGTAGCGCCATCAACGTAAGGAGCACCCACCTTGGCTTCTGCTCCGTCGCCTATAACGAGGACTTTGTCGAATACGACCTGTTCTCCGTCAGCTACGTTTAATTTTTCTACAGCTATCTGGTCACCGTTCTTGACTCTGTACTGTTTTCCGCCTGTTTCGATAATTGCGTACATGTAAACTTTTACCTCCTCTATCCAGTCTCGCCTTTTCAGGTAGAAAGCCCTGAGCTTTCTTTCAAAAACCTTTTCCGTGCGGCTTACATTCATATATTTTACTACAGATACATGCTGTTGTAAAGGAAATTTTCATCATTTCAGCATGAATTTATACAAGACTGCATTCATTACTGCCATTTCAGCGAATACCATCCTGATGACTTGCTGTTGCCTCTGTATACCTTGATATGATATGTTCCCTTCGACCACTTTCCTACAGATGTCAGTGTTATGCTCTTGGTGTTGTTGTATATCGTCGATGTCTTTACTACCTTCTTTCCATCGTATACAGCTATTTTAAGCTGGTCATTGGTAGCACCTTTTATCGTCATTTTTACAGTCTTCTTACTTGTAAGCTTGAATTTATACCAGTCGGCCTTGCTGCTTCCCGCTGTGATAGTTCCTTTTTTTGTTGAACCCTTCTTTATAGTCACAGCTTTTGACTTGGTCGTACCGCTCTTCTCGCTTACGCCTGTATTGGTGACCTTGAGCTGATACATGCCGCTGGTGTTGTAAAGTGCCCTTACTTTCACATAATATGTATTTCCTTTCTTTACTCCGTATACAGGGTCGTATAAATTTAAAGTTTCACCTGACAGAGCTTTCTTTCCGGAAGAGCACAGTGTCACATATACGCGGTCACTGTTGCTTACCTTGATATATCCTGTCGAAGTGGCTTTGAATTTGAAATAGTTGGTCTGAGCATCCTTCTGTCCTACTGCTGTCCATTTGCCGTTCGAAAGTGTCCTGTCCGTGCCTTTTGAATATGCGGCAATAGCTGCAACGCCATAGTTTTTAGCAGCACTTGAACTGCTGATAGAAGAATATACTCC
>CAJJPZ010000106.1 GCA_905193765.1 uncultured Eubacterium sp. | reverse complement strand
ACTCTATCCCTCTCTGGGCCGCCATTTCCATAAAGCTGTCCATGATATATCTCGTCAGGGAAAAGTATTCGCCGCTGTCATATGTGAGGATCACATTCACAGATCTTGCAGCCATCAGCAGCCGCTCTATCACCTGCACGTTCTTTGGCGTGAAGGTGTCGAAACCGTATATCCATATATCCGCTTCGGCTATCATCGGCGCGTCGAGTATCTTATCTCCATAAAACGTGATATAGTCCTCGGAATCCAGGTACTTGCCCTCTATCGCTTCCTCGTATCTTGTGAATATCTTCTGTATATCGCTGAGCTTGTATCTCAGGAATCCGTCTCCGTCGATCTTCTCAGCAGCCGCCCCGATATCCTCCGGGGTCGCCCCGAAACGTTTCATCTCGGAGATCATTGTATTCATGAGATCGATGAATGAGTTTTTCCATCCCATATGTCTGTAGATTTCCAGCTCTTCGCTGACCTCGTTCATGATCTTCGTCAGCAGCATATGACGCCCGTATTTATCGATCAGTGGCAGCTGCCTGCCTCCCACCTGCGCCACGACCTTATGGCCCAGTGTGGAAAAGTCAACTATACGTATATCCATCAGGCTCTCTGCGTCCAGATAATAAAAAGCGTCCCGCTCTGCCTGCAGCGAAAACTGGTCAGGCACGAGCAGGAGCGTCCTGCCGCTGATATTCTCGAATATGAATCTGCTTTTGTCGGTATACTCCGTACCGTAATATATGTTAAGCACATCGAACCTCCTGTCACTTTGTCCGCATGCATCAGATTATGTCGAACAGCTCGTCGGGGCTGTTTATTATATAGTCCGGCGCATCATCGCCGAAATCCTTCGTCTGTCCCAGCGCCAGCGACCATGCCACAAGTACCGATGTGACTCCGGCGTTCCTGGCGCATTTTATGTCATACATGGTGTCTCCCAGCATCACCGAGCTTTTCCTGTCCGAGCCCAGTTTTTCCAGCGTGATGTTGATCGGTGCCGGATCGGGTTTGTGCAGAGGTGTGTCGTCTGCCGTGAGTATGGCGTCGAAGTAATCCTTTATGCCGAAAGTCTCCAGTCCCTGCATCGTGGTGTTCAGCAGCCTTGATGTCACCAGTCCCATTTTGTATCCCCGTTTTTTCAGTTCATCCAGAAGTTCTCTTATCCCCGGGAAGAGCTTTATCATATCGCAGAAGCGGTCTTTCTGATAGCTCCTGTATATCTCCAGAGATTCTTCTGTCTGCACATCCGGGAAAAATCTGGCCATGGTCTTCCCCAGCGGTTCGCCGAAGGTCCTGACCAGCATATCCGGGTCGGTCTCGCTGCCTGTCAGCGTCCTGAATGTATGCTGCCATGATCCCAGGATCATATCGTTTGTATCCATTATCGTTCCATCAAAATCGAATAAGACCGTATCTGTTTTTTTCATATGTACTGTTATCCTTTCACGCTGTCCGATCTCCCGCAGCTTTTTTGATTTGCAAAAAAGCCCGCTGTTCCTGAGAGCATCGAGCTTTTTCGCGGTGTATAAAAATGATTTTAGAGATTTGCTTGTTCGTCTCTGATTATTATATCACACTTCTTTATTAAAATCCACCAAACATTGATAACATTACTCCGGCTGCTACGCCTGATCCGATAACGCCGGCAACGTTAGGTCCCATAGCATGCATCAGCAGGAAGTTGGAAGGGTTCGCCTTCTGTCCTTCTATCTGCGATACTCTTGCTGCCATCGGAACTGCTGATACGCCTGCAGATCCGATAAGAGGATTTATCTTTCCTCCTGTGAGCACGTTCATCAGCTTCGCGATGAGTACTCCGCCTGCTGTACCTACAGCGAATGCACATACGCCGAGGATAACGATCTTTATAGTCGACCATGTGATGAATGTCGATCCTGTTGCAGATGCGCCTACGCATGTTCCCAGGATTATTACCAGTATATTCATCAGAGCATTGCTGGCGGTATCTGAAAGTCTTGAAGTCCTGCCGCACTCCTTGAAGAGGTTACCCAGCATCAGCATACCGATAAGCGGCGCTACTGAAGGGAGCAGGAACGCAACTACTACTGTAACTGCGATCGGGAACAGTATCTTTTCTCTCTGTGATACTACTCTGAGCTGTTCCATCTTGATCTGCCTCTCTTTTTCTGTAGTGAGCAGCTTCATGATAGGCGGCTGGATAACAGGCACCAGCGCCATATATGAATATGCAGCCACTGCTATAGGTCCCAGCAGATGGTCTGCCAGCTTGCCTGTCAGATATATCGCAGTCGGTCCGTCAGCTCCTCCGATTATACCGATGGATGCGGCTTCCTGTGCATTGAACCCCAGTGCTATCGCAGCGAAGAATGCGAAGAATATGCCAAGCTGCGCAGCGGCTCCCATGAGAAGCGATTTAGGGTTAGCAATAAGCGGGCCGAAATCGGTCATCGCACCGACGCCCAGGAATATAAGTGACGGAAGTACAGGTTTCAGGCTATAAAAAACTGTAAGCAGGCCTGCATCCGAAAGCTGTCCTGAACTCGTTATCTCAAAATGCTCTATGAACATCCCTGTCATAGGCAGATTCGAGAGAAGCATACCGAATGCGATCGGTACCAGAAGCAGCGGTTCGAAGCCTCTTCTTATAGCCAGATACAAGAAAATAAATGATACTATTATCATGATTCCGTTTTGGTATGTAAAGTTTGCTATACCGGTATCGCCCCAGAACTTTACAACCGTTTCTGCTATGGCATTCATAATTATCTCTCCTTTTTCTTCTTCTTGAATGACGTGTTGACGCACACCCCGCATCAACGTAACGATAGTAACATATCTGATAATTCAATACAAGTTGTATGGTTATAAATACTGTATACACAACCACCGCCATGCAGAACCAAAAAAGCCGGAGGACCAACACTCCGGCCGTTTCCTCAGACCAGGCATCCATGCGGTCTACAGCTTCATTGTAAGACCGATCTTCTGCTTTTCTCTGTCTATATTTATTATCTTTACCTTGACCGTATCGCCTACAGAAACCACATCCATCGGATGTTTTATGTATTTCCTGCTCATCTCGGATATGTGGACGAGTCCATCGTTTTTCACTCCGATATCCACGAAGGCTCCGAAGTCCACGACGTTGCGCACGGTGCCTTCCAGCTCCATATCGACCTTGAGATCATCGAAGGATCTTACGTCGTTCCTGAATACCACAGGCGGCGCGTCCTCACGGGGATCGCGTCCCGGCTTCTTCATTTCATCTATGATGTCCGTCAGCGTCGGAACACCTACTTCCAGCTCCTTCGCCATCTTCTCCACAGCTTTCTTCATGTTTCGCTTAGGCTTTTCTTCCTTCTTCGAAAGTTCAGCAAGCGCTGCCAGACCTTTGGCTCTTGTCTTAGGCTTGTTCTCTTTTGCTGTCTCTCCGTATGCCTGCCATATGCGCTCGTCTATATCGGCCAGACCGCCGCTGACTATATCGGACTTGCTGAATCCCAGTTTATCGAGCATTGCTTCCGCAGCCTTATAGGATTCCGGATGTACCGACGTGCCATCCAGCGGATTGGTGCCATTGCTGATGCGCATGAATCCTGCGCACTGTCCGTATGTCTTTTCGCCGAGCTTCGCGACTTTCTTCAGTTCCTTACGCTCTTTGAAAACGCCGTTCTCCTCGCGGTATGCCACTATGTTCCTGGCAATACCCATATTGATGCCGGCAACATGAGCCAGCAGCGAAGGCGATGCTGTATTCAGATCCACGCCTACTCTGTTCACGCAGTCTTCCACCACGTTGTCCAGCGCGTTTTCCAGCAGTCCCTGGTTTATATCGTGCTGATACTGGCCTACGCCTATGCTCTTCGTAGGTATCTTGACCAGCTCTGCCAGCGGATCCTGAAGACGTCTGCCAAGGGACATGGCGCCCCTGACCGTCACATCCAGATCCGGGTATTCCTCTGTGGCCAGCTTCGATGCTGAATATACAGAGGCTCCGGCTTCGTTTACTATAGTATAGCTTATATCCGCGCCGCTTTTCCTGATGAAGTCAGCGACCACTTCCTCGGTCTCCCTGGATGCGGTGCCGTTGCCTATTACGAAAGTATTTATCTTGAATTTATCTATCAGCTTTTTGAATACGGCTTCGGTCCCTTTTATGTCCTTCTTTGGCTCAGTAGGGTACACTGTCGTATACGCCAGCAGTTTTCCCGTTTCATTCAGCACGGCGACTTTGCATCCTGTCCTGTATCCCGGGTCTATGCTTATTATCCGTGCGCCTTTTACCGGCGGTACCATCAGGAGTTTTTCGGTGTTCTTTGCAAAGACTTTCACTGCCTCTGCTTCGGCGCGCTCAGTGAGCATGTTCCTCATCTCGCGCTCTGCTGACGGTGCCATCAGACGCTTGTATGCATCTGCGATCGTCTCCCTCAGCAGATCGGTGAATATGGACTTTTCATTTGTGATGATCTCATCTGCGATGAGCTTTTCCATGCGTTCAGGATCGGTCACCACTTTTACCTTGAGCTTCTTCTCCTTCTCGCCTCTGTTGACGGCCAGCACTCTGTGGTTCGGGATCTTGCTGATCCCTTCGCTGTACTCGTAGTACATGTCGTACACAGATTTTTCCTCGGGATCCGCAGCCTCTGTGGTGATCATGCCGGTCTGTGCCGTACGCTCTCTCGCCGCAGCTGTGAGCTCGGGATCGTCAGATATCATCTCGGCGATTATATCGCAGGCTCCCTGCACGGCTTCCTCTGCCGAAACCACGCCTTTTTCTTCACTTATGAAAGGTTCAGCCAGCTCTTCGATGCTGCCGCTTTCTTTTTCCTGTGCTCTGAATATCAGCGCCAGCGGTTCCAGACCTTTTTCTCTGGCCTTCGATGCACGTGTGGCTTTTTTCTTCTTGAAAGGCTTATACAGGTCTTCGACTCTCTGGAGCACCTCGGCCTCCCGGATCTGCGATTCCAGTTCCTCTGTAAGCTTGCCCTGCTCGTCGATGAGGCGGATCACTTCTTCCTTTCTCACTTCGAGGTTCCTCAGATATGTGAGCCTCTCGTCCAGGTCTCTGAGGACAACGTCACTCAGTCCGCCGGTGGCCTCCTTCCTGTATCTGGCGATGAAAGGTATCGTGTTGCCTTCATCTATCAGCGCTATGGTCTGGTCTACCTGCGTCTGCCTGAGTCCGAACTCTGCCGCAAGCATTTCAGCTATATTCATTGGCTTACTCCTTCTGTTTCAGTTTCTCGTTTATAAAGTAGTCGAGGTCGCCGTCCATCACTGCGTTGACATTGCCCACCTCGGCTCCGGTCCTGTGATCCTTGACCATGGTGTAAGGATGGAAGACATATGAACGGATCTGGCTGCCCCAGGTGATCTGGCTGTAGTCGCCCTTGAGTTCATCCAGGTTTTCCTTCTGTTCACGTTCTTTCAGTTCCAGCAGCTTGGACATCATCAGCTTCATGGCTACTTCCTTGTTCTGATGCTGGGATCTCTCGTTCTGACATGTCACTACTATGTTCGTCGGTATATGAGTGATCCTGATAGCCGAGTCCGTAGTATTTACGTGCTGTCCGCCCGCTCCGCTTGAGCGGTATGTGTCTATCCTCAGATCTTCTGGATTCAGATCCACTGTGATCTCGTCGTCTATCTCCGGCGTCACATCAAGGGATGCAAAGGATGTATGGCGTCTCCCTGATGAGTCGAATGGTGATATCCTGACTATGCGGTGCACGCCTTTTTCATTCTTGAGATATCCGTAGGCATATTCGCCTTCCACCAGCAGAGTGGCGCCTTTGATGCCGCCCTCCGTGTCATCCTGCATGTCGATGAGTTTCGCCTTGTATCCGCGTTTTTCGCACCATCTCGTGTACATCCTCAGCAGCATCTCTGCCCAGTCCTGGGCGTCAGTACCTCCGGATCCTGCATGCACGGATATGATGGCGTTGTTCTTGTCGTATTTGCCGTTGAGCAGTGTACGAAGTCGAAGGTCTTCTAGGCTCTTTTCCAGAGACTTGAGACTTTCCTCAGCCTCCTGCGCCATTTCTTCGTCATTCTCCTCTTCGGCCATCTCCACCATGACTTCCAGGTCTTCCAGCTGGCTTCCCAGTTTGTCAAGCTCCTCAAGCCTGTCGTCGATGGATTTCTTCTCTTTCATGAGCTTCTGGGCTGATTCCGGGTCATCCCAGAAGCCGTCTCTGCTCATTTCCTGTTCTATCTTTCCTAATCGTTCCTTCAGCCCTGCCGGGTCAAAGGGACTCACCTGCCTCTTTGAGCATAGTCTGCAAAGCAGGCATCTGCGTTTTTATCTGATCTGTCAGTATCAACTTTCTCACTCTCCTAATCGTTTTTATTTTTTATGGTACTTTATAACGCCCTGACACTGCCCCGGGCCGCCAGGCGCCACGATCCCTGTACATGTGCTCATGGCGTGTATGGAAAATTCATCTGTGCCAGGCGCCGAGCAAGCGAGGAGCGGAGCGTACTTATAGTACGTGAGTACCGAGCGACCGCAGACAACAACACTGCGTCGTTGGTCGCCACGCTCCCCACAGGTGCACATAGCGCGCAGGGAAAATTCGTCAGGGCTAGGCGCCAAGCGAGCGAGGCACGGAGCGTACTTATAGTACGTGAGTACCGAGCGACCGCAGGCAACAACGCCCTGGCGGATTTTAACAAGTGCTATGCGTTCCTGCCGCAGCAGTGCTTATACTTCTTCCCGCTCCCGCACGGACACGGATCGTTCCTGCCTACTTTAGGCTGTTCTCTGCGGAATGTCTCCTGCTTATGTTCTCTCTCCGGGATCACGGCGCCGTCAGGCATCTCACCTTCTCCGGCTGCTTCGAGGTACTGTTCTTCGGAGAACTCGTCCTTGTGGCCCTCGCCGTATCCCATTACGTTCTTTCTCTCGGTAGTGGTCTGTACAGTCACGTTGTAGCAGAATTTGACGAACTCTTCCTTGATGGAGTTGACCATCAGCTCGAACATGTCAAAGCCTTCCTGTGCATAGGCTGCTGCCGGATCCTGTCCGCCCAGTCCTCTGAGGCCTATACCGCTTTTGAGCTGCTCCATGTCGTCGATGTGATCCATCCATTTATTATCGACTACTCTGATGAGTATCATGCGCTCGATCTCTCTGATCTTGTCGATGCCGATCTCTTCTTCCTTAGCCTTGTAAAGATCCTCGAAGTCTTCGTAAAGTCCGTTCCTGAGACTCTGCTCGTCCATATCGTGGAGCACTTCCTCGTCGAAATCCAGCGGCTCGAATGCCGGCGTTATCTTTGCAAGTCCCTTGTTTATAGTCCCGAAATCCCATTCCTCAGGATATTTGGATGCAATGACTACAGGGTCCACGACTTCGTCTATCAGCTGATGGGTCATGGATACGAGATAGTCTCTCAGATCCTCTCCGAAAAGGACTCGCTTACGCTCGCTGTATATTATCTCACGCTGCTTGTTCATTACATTGTCGTACTGCAGCACGTATTTTCTTA
>CAJJPZ010000105.1 GCA_905193765.1 uncultured Eubacterium sp. | reverse complement strand
GTGACAAATATGTGACTGAACATAATATGTATGATTTCAGGGTAGTATCTACACTGGGATTCACTGATAAGGATGCAGAAGCATTGAGCAATACCGAAGGGGCAGCTGAGGCTGAGGGGTCGGTGACTGCGGATTTTTTCAGTAAAGACCGGTCCGGGAATTCTATCATACTCAGGGCACATTCTATCACTGAGAAGATAAACAAACCTGAGTTGACAGAGGGGAGGATGCCGGAAAATCCGGGAGAGTGTCTTGCTGATGCACATTATTTCAATGACAGTGATATAGGGAAGCTGCTCAAAGTCACCGATGAAAACAGCAGCGATACAAAGGAGATACTTAAATACAAAGGTTATGAGATAGTAGGGCTTGCAACATCACCATGCTATCTTATGAAGGAAGAGCGTGGTACGGGCACAATAGGTGATGGCAGTATAGACGCTTTTGTGTATATACCGGGGAAAGGATTCCATACGGAATATTTCACAGAAATATTCGTGACATCTGAGAAACAGGGTTATGTTTACAGCGACGAATATGATGAGAATATAAGCCGTGAAAAGGGTAATATCAGGGCGGCAGCTGAAGAGAGAGCTCAGAAAAGGTATGACAGTATTGTATCGGATGCGAAGAATAAGATACGAAAGGCACAGAAAAAAGTTGATGATGGCAGAAAGACACTGGAAGAAGAAAAAAGCAAGGCATATGCAGAACTTGACAGAAACCGCTCAGAACTTGACAAAAACAGCAGTAAGCTTGAATCTGGCAGAAAGAAGCTGAAAACATCTAAGGCGGAACTTGTGAAAAACAGGAAACAGCTCCGTGAAGGTATAACCTCTGCGGAAAAACAGCTGGAAGCAGCCAAGGAGTCGGGCATGGCGACGGAGGAACAGATACAGGCAGCGGAAGCTCAGATCACCTCAATGAAGGCAAGTCTGGATAAAGTCAATGCAGGACTTGCTGGAATCAGTAAACGGGAATCAGAACTAAGAACATCAGAGAAAAGGATAAAAAGCGGATACAGTGAACTGAAGCGCGGGAAGGCGGAAGCTGAGTCAAGATTTGCAAAAGCAGAAAACGAACTGGAAGCCGGCGAAAAGAAAATAGCTAAGGCTGAAAGGGATCTGAAGAAAATAAAAAAGCCTGAGGTATATATACAGACAAGAGATGATAATATAGGTTATGATTCATTCGACAGCAATTCTGATATAGTAGACAGTATCGCAAAGGTCTTCCCTATATTCTTTTTCCTTATAGCGGCGCTCGTATGTTCTACGACGATGTCTCGGATGATAGAGGAGGAACGCTCTCAGATCGGGGCATTACGGGCACTTGGATATACCAGGGCACAGATAATGAGCAAATACCTGCTGTACTCCGGTTCGGCGGCGATGACAGGCTGTATCATAGGCTTTCTGGCAGGATCGAAATTTTTCCCATATGCCATATGGACAGCATACAGCATGATGTTCGGATTCGCTCCGCTGGAGTTTTATTTCAGCTGGCAGCTGGCTGTGATATCTCTTGCAGTTTCAGTTATATGTTCAGCTGGTACGACTTTCATAGCATGCCGTGGACAGCTCAGGAATATGCCTGCAGAGATAATGCGTCCTGAAACTCCTAAAGCGGGTAAACGTATATTGCTGGAACGTATGACATTCATATGGAAGAGGATGAAATTCCTCCACAAGGTCACTGCAAGGAATATCTTCAGATACAAGAAGCGTATGGCTATGATGATAGTGGGGATAGGCGGATGTACAGCTCTTGTACTGGCAGGTTTCGGCATCAATGATTCGATAGCAGGTGTCGCGGATCATCAGTATACACAAATCGAGAAGTATGATATGACGGTGGCTTTTTCATCAGAACTTACAGAAAAGAAGTTGTCAGGATTTGAAAAAAAGTACAATGATGATATAAGTAATGCGGCTGTTTTTCATCAGAAGACAGTGAATGTGAAAACTTCGAAAGCAGTCAAGTCATGCAATATGATCGTCAGCGGCGATAATGATATTGCAAAATCCGTAGCTTTCATGGAAGACGATAAGAAACTGTCATATCCCGGCAGAGGAGAAGCGATGATAAATAACAAGCTCGCTGATATGCTGGGTGTAAAGGATGGAGACCGGATAACTGTGAACTATGATGATACAAAAAATGCAGAACTGACGGTTTCAGGCATATACAAAAACTATGTATCGAATTATATATATATAAATGACAGGACATATGAGGATATCATGAAAAAGACTTATGAGCCGGAGGTCATGTTTCTGACACTGAAAGACAGCAGTAATGTGGACCGTGTGTCTTCGGATCTCAATGATGATGACGATGTAGCCAGTGTAGTGGTGAACAGGGATATCAGAAAAAGGGTGGATGATATGATGATGAGTCTGAATTATATTATAATCCTTGTTATAGGCTGTGCAGGTGCGCTGGCATTCATCGTACTGTTCAATCTCGGTAATATAAATATAACAGAACGAGTACGCGAGATAGCAACGATTGAGGTCCTGGGATTCTATCCAAGGGAGACAGGGGCATATGTATTCCGTGAGAACTTTATACTTGTACTGATAGGTATAGCAGCGGGGCTTCCGGCAGGTTATGCTCTGCATAAGTTCATCATGTCGGAGATAGTTGTGGATGCGGTATCATTCAATGAAGTCATAGAACCGCAGAGTTATGGATATGCAGCAGCTACTGTGATCATGTTCAGTATAATCGTGGATATAGTGATGAGGCGTAAACTTAAAAAGATAAACATGGCCGAGGCATTGAAGTCTGTGGAATAATGATTTTCAGGGCCATATTACGTATACATTAAGGAGGAAAAAAGATGGTGATCGGATACAGGCAGGAAGCCAGGATAGACAGTGAGGATCTTGGAAGAGGAGGATATCTGAAGGCAGCATCACTGTTTCATATGATAGAGAATATATCAATAGCTCATGCGGAGATACTGGGGGCAGGTATAGACGATCTTATGAAGAACGATCATATCTGGGTGCTGTCAAAACTGAAATTCGAACTCAGAAAAGGTATCGATCCTGAATCAGAGTATTATCTGGAGACTTTCCCGAGACCGCGGAAGGCAGTCACATACGGACGTGATTACTATATCAGGGACAGTGAAGAAAATGTCGTTATGGAGGGAACCAGTCAGTGGTGCATAATAAACTTCAGGACAAGAAAGATCGCCAGGACAGACATAGATTTTCAGGGTGAGTACCGCAGTGAAAAGGCACTGGGAAAAGGTTTCGACAAGATCCACGAGAAGCAGCCTGAACTTATAACTATACATAAGGTGACTGAGGCTGATATAGACGTCAACAGGCATGTCAACAACTGCAGATATGTGGAGATGGCATGCGAAGCGACCGGAAATGATGTGTTCACTGAATTCAACATCTATTTTGCGAAAGAGAGCCGCCTGGGAGATGAGATATATATCTACAGCGAAAGGCAGGAGGGGGGATATGTGATCCAGGGGAAATTCCCTGATGGCACAGTCATTTTCCAGGCCTGCGGTGAATAAAGCGGGACAGTAAAATCATAAAAACACATAGCAAATTTATACAAAAAAATCTTCACACAGACCGAACTCTGTGTGAAGATTTTTATTAGCATATTGGTTTAAACTCTGCGAGATTTATACTAAACCCTGTTCCATCATAGCATTTGCAACTCTTTCGAAACCAGCAATGTTAGCACCCTGTACCAGAGCGTTCTTGTCATTGTAGTAAGTTTCGCCAGCCTTAGCGCAAGCGTTGTAGATGTTTCTCATGATCTGGTGCAGCTGTTCATAAACTGCCTCATGCTGGAATGCAGTGTGTCCAGCATTCTGTCCCATTTCGATGCATGAGCAGGCAACACCACCAGCGTTAGCAGCCTTAGCAGGGCCAACAGCTGTCATGTTGTCCATCAGGTAAACGAGAGCGTCGTTAGTTGTAGGCATGTTAGCTCCTTCACAGTAGAACTTGCAGCCTGATTCAACGATGTTCTTAGCATCTTCCATATGTACATCATTCTGCATAGCGCATGGGATGAAGAGGTCAACCTTAACATCAAAGTCTTTGCATACGCCCCAAGGCTTCTTGCCTGCTACGAAAGTAGCTCCTGGGAATTTCTCAGCGTAAGGTGCGCAGATGTTCTTTCCTGATGATCTCAGGTCGAGCAGGTATGCGATCTTTTCATCAGTGTTGATGCCATCTGGATCGTAGATGTATCCATCCGGACCTGAAATAGTTACGCACTTAGCTCCCAGCTGCTGCAGTTTCCAAGCTGAACCCCAGGCAACGTTACCGAATCCTGAGATAGCAACAACTTTATCTTTCATGTCTTCGCCGTTAGCCTTCAGCATTTCTTCTGCGTACCATACGATACCGAATCCAGTTGCTTCAGCTCTTCCGAGCAGTCCGCCGTAAGGGATACCTTTACCAGTGAGAACACCTTCGTATCTGTCAACGATTCTCTTGTACTGTCCGAAGAGGAATCCGATTTCTCTTCCGCCTACACCGAGGTCTCCGGCAGGAACGTCAGTGTTAGGGCCGATGTGTCTGTATAATTCAGTCATGAATGCCTGGCAGAATCTCATTACTTCTGCATCTGATTTGCCGTTAGGATCGAAGTCTGAACCACCTTTACCACCGCCGATAGGCAGACCAGTCAAGCTGTTCTTGAAGATCTGTTCGAATCCGAGGAACTTGATGATTCCAGGATATACGTTTGGAGCAAATCTCAGACCGCCTTTGTAAGGTCCGATAGCACTGTTGAACTGGTATCTGTAACCTTTGTTGACCTGTACTTTACCAGCATCGTCAACCCAAACTACTCTGAAAGTGATTCCTCTTTCAGGCTCAGTCAGTCTTTCCAGAAGTGAAGCTGCTTCATACTCAGGGTGCTGATCGCAAACCGGAGCCAGTGAAGTCAGTACTTCTTCTACTGTCTGGTGAAATTCTAATTCGCCAGGGTTCTTCTGCTTACAAAGTTCAATAACTCTTTCTACATAATTTGACATTTTTTTTTCTCCTCTTTTCAAATAAATTTCGCAAAGTTGGTAATGCCTTGTTAAATTAAATATATCACTTTGTTATTTTGCCGTCAACGGGTTTCACCGGCGAGAAGAAAAGTTGTAATTTTCCGATAAATGTCTCAAAAATGAATGGTTTGAAGGGTCTCAGAAGTGGGACATGCAGGGCCCGGAACACGCCGTTCTTTTAAAATATGATACCTTGTGATATAATAAAATCATCAATTCTGCGGAGGCTTGAACGTATGAAAACTTTTATTAAAGATACAGAAGCGCGTCTGTTTGACAAACGGGTACTCAGGATGCTCAGGATGAACAGGAGGAGCATGGTCTCCTTCCTGGAGGAAACAGGCTGGAGACGTCACATAAAAGCCTTTGATGACAGCAGCAACCATTCGGCCGTGGCGCTGGAAAAAGCTCTCAGGCCGGTGCTGGACTGCTTTTCGACAGAACCGGAGGGCGGATGGCTGCCATATATACACGATGATATACTGGCGTTTCTCTACCCCGACAATTTCACAGTATGCAGGAAAGATGAGCTCAGGCAGGGCGCTGTTTTTTTTCTGGAGCATTACAGGGTACTGCTGGCTCATGAGAAAAGTGAAAGAGGGTTTTCACCTGTGGATGACATCGAGCTTCTTGAAGATGATGAAATCGAAGGGTGTGTCAGTGCCGGTGAATACAGGAGGTTCCGTGATTTCTGGGAAAACGGGTATATATTCGAATTCATGAGACTGAGCCGTGAGATCACACCATATAATACTATAGGGCATATAGGTGGGGTGCATTTCCTTTCTGTTTTTGCAGGACGGCAGTTCAGAGGTACCGGTGTCCCGGTGGAC
The DNA here is from genome assembly GCA_905193765.1 of uncultured Eubacterium sp. Classification (GTDB taxonomy): domain Bacteria; phylum Bacillota; class Clostridia; order Peptostreptococcales; family Anaerovoracaceae; genus Lentihominibacter. The sequence goes on along the minus strand of CAJJPZ010000105.1, from coordinate 1,592 downwards.
ATAGCGCTTGTATCTGCAGCTGCGGCGGCTCACGATCTGGGAAAATACGGCTGCAGACAGGAAGAAGCCAGGCGCACACCATATCTGCACTATTACTATACAGACGACCTGATGCGAAGGACCGACGTCCCTATGATAGCGCATATCGCAAGCAATCATTCCACATGGGATCTTGAGCTTGAAAACCTTTCGGTGGAGTCGCTGCTGCTGATATATGCTGATTTCAGGGTCAAGAGCACAAGAGAGAACGGCGTTGAGACAGTTTATTTCTACACGCTCAGGGAAGCCTTCGACGTCATCCTGAACAAGCTGGACAATGTGGACGAGGCCAAGCGGCACAGGTATGAAAAGGTCTATGCGAAGCTCCTGGATTTTGAAAATTACATGCACAGTCTGGGGATCGTGACAGATCCGGATGCAGGAACGGGAACTGATTATCGCCATGGCAGGGATGGCAAGGATACAGCTCTGATGATGGGGATGGAAGTCGTCGAGCAGATCAAGTATACCGCCATAGAGCACAACATCAGGATAATGAGCATATTCAACAATGAGATCGCTTTCGGAAGCCTGCTGGAGGCGGCACGGAGCGAGAAGTTATGGAAAAGCCAGCGTGCGTATCTGAATATACTGTCTGAATACTGCACGTATATGACCAAGAAAGAAAAGCTCCATACAGTGCATTTCCTGTATGACCTTCTGTGTGATCGTGAAGGCGATATAAGAAGGCAGGCGGGACGGCTGCTGGGAATGATAATAGCTGATTACGACGATGTGTACAGAAAAGAACTGCCTGCGGACGTCACAGTGGAAGGCAGTGAAGAATGTGTGGAACTGTGGGACATGTATCTGAAGAAGATAGTGTTCCCGGATTACAAGGTTACGGATCAGCACAGAAGCTGGATCGGATATACGCTGAAAGAAGTGATAGGTGGTCTGCTGGATAAGGCCGGACAAGGCAGGAAAGAGCTGTTCATGAACAGATATTTCAGCCTGTTCCGTATGAAAAAACTTATGGACAGCGCAGTATTCGTTATGCTGGATTCTGTGATAACGATACCCGGCGATGTTTTCAGCCGGGATGATCTGATGCTGGTGCTGGAATTTGCAGCTGGCGTATCAGAGCGCGATTCAGTGGAGATCGAGATCGGTGCACTGAGAGTGGCTGAATATGCGTCAGGCAGGCTTCACAGCGAGAAGTCTGACACACTCATAATGAAAATACTGGGTAACATAAAGCTGTCTGCGGACAATCTGAGCGTGAGATACCTCATATACAAAACCCTCATGAATACAGGAAGAAAGGATGAGGCGGAAACATACCGCTGTATCATACCGGACAGCCCTGAAGGCCGCCGGACATATGAGGAGGCAATATCAGCCATATTCAGAGAAAATCTAAAGGTTGGCACTCCATGGGTAGTAAAGTCTGTGAATATAGATTTTCTCCTTGAAAATGCAGCCGGTGCGGAGACAGGCACAGGCATTTTCCATCTGGCCTCTCATTTTTCAAATCTGGTGAAAGTGAGCGAAAGGGTAACGGTGAGACATAGAGCAGGAAGAGGTCTTATCGAAATAGCGAAGACGCTTCC
>CAJJPZ010000104.1 GCA_905193765.1 uncultured Eubacterium sp. | reverse complement strand
CTCGAACCTGTGACCCTCTGCTTGTAAGGCAGATGCTCTCCCAGCTGAGCTAAGCGCCCGTGTGTTTCGCCGTTACCTCATCGGCACAGTTACTTACTATACAGCAAAACCCCATATCTGTCAACACTTTTGAGCAGATTTTTTTCGTCCTTTTTTACCATTCTCCTTTACCGTTGAAATTTCAACGGTTTCAACTACAGGTTTTCTCAAAAAAATGCACGTTTTCTCCGATACGTTCGGATTTTTTTCGACAGGATCTGCGAAAAAAAATCCGAAAAAAATCAAAAAATTTTACAGATGCGGGATACATGTCAGAATATACCTCCATGCCCCCGTATCTGTGACCTGTCATTCGGTTCGTTTTCACTTCTACGATATCCCCGTTCCGTGAAAATTTTTTTAAACCGAAGACTCTCCTGCTATTTTTCCACTATAAGAATCATCTCTCTGTATATTTTTTTATGATTTTTATCTTCCGCGCATACAGTCACCACCGTACTGCCGACATCGTTCAGCGTCACTCTTCCCAGTCCCGACACAGATGCGACCCTTTTATCCGTGATACTGAATGTAACGTCCGCTGCATCGGTCCTGTAACCTATGTCGAACCAGCCATCATCCAGTTTCCTTACCGCAGTAGTCTCTGCAAGTTCAAGATGCGTTTCCGCAGGGAGTATCTCCCACCTGCATATGCCTGCACTCTCAGGTTCCACATAATTGCTTCTGTCATATGAATACCTGGCCCTGGCAGTGTAAACGCCGGCATCGGCGCCTCTGCTGCCGTGATATTCCGCAGAAACGCCCTCAGGCAGTCCTCTGAGCTGCACGGATCTCTCTGTTCCATCGTATACGAATGCTTCGTCGTAATCCCAGGCGACTTCCGACATGTCGTATTCCGCCCTGCTGATCTTCCAGCGGCATTTCTGTACAGCTGGCTTTATATAATTCTCTGCGTCATATGACAGCACAGCTTCCGCGGTATAGTTTCCGGCAGATGTTCCGACATTGCCTTTGTAAAGGGCTGTAACACCCTCAGGCAGTCCCTCCACACAGACAGACTTTTCCGTACCGTCGTACACGAAAGGGACATCGTAGTCCCATTCCGCAAGGCTCATATCATATGCTGCTTTTTCTATCTTCCATCTGCAGTCCGTGACCGAAGGTATATTGTAATTCGCCGGATCATTTATCTCGAACGCTGCCGACGCTGTATAGGAACCTGCCGTGACAGCCCTGTTTCCGGTCAGCTCCGCTGTTACTCCATCAGGAAGACCTTCAAGGGACACCGTCTTTTCAGTTCCGTCATATATGAACGGTCTGCCGTAATCCCAGGCTGCATGGCTCATATCGTACTCACCCTTCTCGATTTTCCAACGGAAGTCATCTATCTCCGGAACTTCGTAATTATCTATATCATTTATTATGATCACAGCCGACGCCGTGTATGTACCTGCGTCTGTAAATTCATTATCGCTGCAGATAGCTTTCACGCCTTCAGGCAGGCCTGCGACGCTGACACTTTTTACTGTGCCGTCATACACAGGTATGTCGTCATAGACCCATCCTGCATGACTCATATCATACCTGCCTTTTTCGATATACCATTCAAAGGGCGGCAGCGGCTGCGGTATCTCATAATTATCAGGATCATCCACGTCAAAATATGCCACAGCTTCATATGTCCCGGCGTCAGTTGCACGGTTGCCTTCATATCTTACAGTGACTCCCTCAGGAAGTCCGCTGTCTGACTCACCGTCCTGCATTATCGTCCTTATCAGCCTCATTATGCTGCCCGTATGCTTTTTAGGACGCTCCAGCTCTACGACCTTCTCGGTGCCGTCATACACGAAAGGATCCCTGTGGTCCCATCTGACATGCCTCAGATCGTATGACGCCTTGTGTATCTGCCACACCAGCTCCGCTGTATCCGGACGCAGATAGTTTGTCCTGTCGTATTCAAAATCAGCGCAGGCGGTATATGTACCTGCTCCCACAGCTGTATTGCCGGTATATGATGCGCTGACTCCCTCAGGCAGCCCCGCGATGTATACGCTCTTCTCGCTGCCGTCATATACCAGGTCATCTTCATATTCCCAGTACACTCCGCTCATATCGTAGGAAGTCTTTTTTATCTCCCATATACACGGGAGCACCACAGGAGGCTGGAAATTGTTCCTGTCGTATTCGAAACCGGCATCGGCGATATATTCGCCGGCGTCCGTCCATGTGTTTCCTATACATTCAGCTTTCACGCCCTCAGGCAGACCTGTAAGGGTTATCGCCTTTGGCGTGCCGTCGTATTCAAAGGGCGTATCGTATGTCCATTCCACATTGCTCATGTCATATTCGGCCTTTGCTATCTCCCACTCGCAATTTTCCACCGGCGGTACTGTATAATTGTCTGGATCCGGCACACGGAGCACTGCGCTGGCTGTGTATTTCCCTGCCCTTGAGCCTGTATTGCCTCTGTAGGACACACGCATATCTTCCGGTATGCCTTTGAGCTCGACGGATTTGTATGTCCCGTCGTATACATACGGCGTTTCATACTCCCAGTACACGCTGCTTATATCAGCCTCTGCCTTCTTTATCTCCCAGGTGCATGAGACCGGATCAGGCGTGATATGGTTCTGCCCTCTGACTACGAACTCCGCTGTTGCCGTATACACGCCGGCGTCGGACATGCAGTTGCCGTTGTATATCACCTCTGCGCCGTCGGGTATCCCTGTAAGCTCCACTTTCTTTTCGCTGCCGTCATATACAAAGTCGTCATCCGGCGTCCATGCCAGCCCTGAAAGGTCGTATTCAGCTTTCTTTATCTCCCATACGAATTCCACAGGATCCGGAGTTTTATGATTCTCCGTATCATCGTTCCTGAATTCTGCCCGGCCGGTATATGTACCTGCATTCACAGCACAGTTGCCGCTGTATACAGCAGTCAGGCCTTCCGGCAGTCCTTCAAGCTGCACACATTTCTCTGTGCCGTCGTAGACCAGCTCCGCGCCGCTGCAGTCAGGACCGACGCCTGACATGTCATATGACCCTTTGCGTATTTCCCATACATATGTCATAGGAGCAGGCACATTGAAATTCTCCTCATCCTGCGGCGTGAACACCGCTGTCGCCGTATAGAATCCCGCATTCCGCTCCCGGTTGCCCTCATACCGGACGTTTACGCCCTCAGGCAGCCATTTCAGTGTGACGGTCTTTTCTTCACCGTCGTACACAGGTTCTTCATCGCATACCCATTCTGCCATACTCATATCGAGATCCGCTCTGCTTATCTCCCACTGACATATCATGTCCGACGGGTCGTTGTAATTGCGCCTGTCAGACGCCGAAAGCAGTGCGACAGCCTCATACCGGCCCGTTTCCACGGCGCTGTTGCCTCTGTACTCCACAGCTGCGCCCTCAGGCAGTCCTGTGAGAACTACAGTCTTCATCTCTCCGTCATATGCAAAGTCTCCGCTGAAGGACCATGCAGTACCGCTCATATCCAAGTCCGCCTTTGCTATCTCCCAGCTGCAGGACATCGGTTCCGGGATATTGTAATTCTTCCCATCATCGACACTGAATACAGCCTCAGCCTGATATGTGCCTGCATCGGTCTCATAGCCGCCGTCATAGACTACGTCCACACCATCAGGCAGGCCTTCGAGATACAGGACCTTTGGCTGTCCGTCATAGACAGGATCCTCATTGCTGCACCATCTCACGCCGCTCATATCTATATCCGCCCTGACTATCTCCCAGCTGCATCCATCGATATGAGGGCTGCTGTAATTCGCATCGTCTTCAGGTGTGAGTACAGCTTCAGCGCGATACACCCCGGTTTCCACGGCTTTGTTCCCTTTGTACTCCACATCAACTCCCTCAGGCAGATCCCTGAGCACAACGGTCTTTTCCTCACCGTCATATATGAATGCGTCCTGATTGTCCCATGATGCATCCCCTATGTCGAAGACAGCTTTCCCGATTTTCCAGAAGCAGTTTTCCACCATAGGCTCTTCATAATTATCACGGTCATAGTCAAATACAGCCGATGCGATATAATCCGCTGCATATACGGCCCTGTTCTCACTGTATTGTGCAGTCACTCCCTCAGGAAGTCCTTCCAGTTCCACTGTCTTTACAGTTCCGTCATATGTGAATCCGCTGATGTCGTTCCATCTGACGCTGCTCATGTCGTACTGCGCCTTCTTTATCCTCCATACGCAGTCTTCCACCACAGGCTGCATGTAATTTGCCATATCCTGTGCTCTGAGTACGGCGGCGGCTCTGTAGCTTCCTGCTGCCGTTCCCCGCTCGCCTTCATATTCCGCCGTGACTCCCTCTGGCAGTCCTCTCAGGAATACAGCTTTTTCTGTACCGTCATATACGATGTCATCTGCAAAAGACCACTCGACACGGGACATATCGTATGTGCCCTTCATTATCTCCCACGAGATCCCCTCTGCGGACGGTGTCTCGTAGTTGTCCGGATCGGCAGCAGAAAGTTCTGCCTCTCCGCAGTACTGTCCCGCCGCAGACGCTTCGCATCCGCTGTATACAGCGCTGACGCCTTCAGGCAGTCCTGTAAGAGCTACACTCCTGACACTGCCGTCATACACAAAAGGCTCTGTATAATCCCAGCGCACATTCTGCATATCATATGAAGCTTTGCGTATCTCCCATGCAAAATCCTCTGCCTCCAGCTGATTGTAGTTTGCGGTATCACAGGACAATACCGCTGATGCTTCATACCGACCCGCATCCACGGCACTGCTTCCGTCATATTCCGCGGTGACACCTTCAGGCAGTCCTTCAAGCACGACACTCTTCACACTGCCGTCATAGACAGGCTCCTCCATATACTTCCAGTGTACGCCGCTCATATCGTGATCGGCTTTTGCGATCTCCCATTTCAGGCCCTGGAATCTCGGCATATTGTAGTTTCGCCGATCCAGCATATTGAGAGTCACGTCAGCATCGTATGTACCTGCTTCTATCCCTGTATTCCCGTAGTATGTGGCGGTCACTCCCTCGGGGATCCCTTCAAGCACAACGGTCTGTGTTTCCCCATCGTAAACCAGCGGTCCGTCATATTTCCATCTCATGCCGCTGAGATCATGGTCTGCTCTGAGTATATCCCAGCGGATCGTTTCCGAATCCGGCACACGGTAGTTCACCGGATCATCTACGCTGAAAGCTGCTCTTGCCGCATATGTTCCTGCGGAGGTTTCATGATTACCGTAGTACACGGCTGAGACGCCTTCAGGCAGGTTCTCTATCTCTATACGTTTCTCGGTGCCGTCGTAGACGAAAGGCCTTGTGTAGTTCCACCTTATGCCGCTCATATCATATGACGCAGGCCTTATCTCCCATATATGGTCAGCCACCGGTCCCGGGGGTTCGTAATTTTCCTCATCATAACGGAAAGTCACAGATGCAGTATATACTCCGGCCTCTGTGGCCTCATTGCCGTGATACTCTGCCTCCAGTCCCTCCGGAAGTCCTGTGAGCACCACTGTTCTTGCTGTGCCGTCATAGGTGAATCTTCTGGTATTCCAGGACACGCGACTCATATCGTAATGACCTCTGTTCACTGTTATACGCACAGGATCGGTATATGATGTTCCTGCAAAATTCGTCGCATAGTACCTTATAAGGCATCCGTCATCAGACGCTGCAGGGACAGTATCTGTATCATACTCTTCCCAGCTGCTGCCGTCCCGGCTTATCTCTATACCTCTGCAGGTTATCTCTCCATTGTTGCTTTCAACATAAGGGAATCGCAGATCCGGTCTGCTGCCGTATGTCAAAGCTGCAGGCCTGTCTGGACGGGCTATAGTAGGCGGTGCCGCCCATACAGCATACAGGACCACATCACCGCACAGAGGCTGTATCTTTTCGCCCGGACTGTATGACGTTCCGCTTCTGTCCCGTTCTGTATTCCATTCTCTGAATACATAACCGGGCAAAGGCCTGAATCCGCATTCTTCTGTTTCAGGAGTACTTTCTGATTCGAACCTTTGTGGATCTCCCGTCATGCTGCCTGTACCACCATTTGCTTCATAGGTCACTGTGAATCTGCTGCCTCTTATATAATATGTCTCCTGCTGACACGAGCTTATCTCACCTGCTTCAGCTGCCTCTCCGTCAGAGGCCCTGATCCACAGCAGCTTCTCCCTGCCGTCGGCCCCGCGTGCATCCGGCAGACTGCATCCCGTTTCACTGTCTGCATGAAAGTCGAATCGTTCTCCTGTTGTCACGGAAGAAAGTGCTTCGCAGCCCTTGAACATGTCTTTCATATTTGCGGTGTCAACGGTGTCGAAGCCGGACAGATCCAGGCATTTCAGGCTCGAGCAGTACATGAACATATTGTCCATGTTCACCGCCGAAGAAACGTCGAAACCTGAAACATCGATTTTCTCCAGTCTCCTGCAGTTGAAGAACATGCATGACATATCGGTGACGCCTGATGTGTCAAAGCTGCTGATATCCAGCGCCTCAAGGCCGCTGCACCCGCAGAACATCCATGACATGTCGGTCACCCTTCCTGTGCTGAACCCGGCAAGATCGAGAGACCTGAGGCTACTGCAGCTGCTGAACATACTTATCATGTTTATAACGTTCGAGGTATCCAGTCCGGACAGATCCAGTTCCTCAAGGGCCTCGCAGCCCGCAAACAAACCTGACATGCCTGTTACTGAAGATGTTCGAAACCCTGATATTTCCAGCTTCCTGAGGCTACTGCAGCTGCCGAACATCCTGCTCATGCTTATCAGCGATCCCGTGTCAAAGGAAGACAGATCCAACTCTTTAAGGTTCTCGCAGCCCTCGAACATGGAACTCATGTCCGCTGCAGCCGATGTATCAAAAAAGGATATGTCAAGCTTCTCCAGAGCCCTGCATCCGAAGAACATCCTGCTCATATTCCTTGCTCTGCCTGTATAAAAAGTATCCCCGAATCTGATATCCCTGAGGCTGCTGCAGGAATGGAACATCCCGTTCACCGCCTCTGCACCGCCTGTCACCAGACCTGTGAGATCTATCCCGGCGACATTGCCACACCCGCAGAACATATAGCTTAGTCTGCCTCCCTGCGGCACATCTGCCATTCCTGTAAATCTTATATTTTTTATGGATTCTCTGTACCTGTACCATGGTGCATCCCCGGCCTGCACGAGGCTGTACCCCGTACCGCCTCCTATATCCAGAGTCCCGCTGCTGTCTATCTCCCAGAAGCAGGACCCCCATTCTCCACACGCTATCCTCACTTTTTCCAATGTATCCACCTCTTTCAAATTACTGTGATGTACTGTCGCCTGTGTGATACAGCTGTGTCTCAGACTTTTTCGGTCCTGATCTCAGACTCGATCACTCTGGCACTGCCTGATGTGACATTGGCAAATATACGTTTCACTTCCTCTGCATCTTCCGGCAGAGCCGATACATCCAGTGTGACTTTGTCGCTGTATTCAGCATCGCCTATGATGAACCCTCCCGAAGATGCGCTTTCTTCATCGAGTCCTGCTGATGCCATGTTCTGCAATTTCGCAAGACTC
>CAJJPZ010000103.1 GCA_905193765.1 uncultured Eubacterium sp. | reverse complement strand
ACTATGCCGCTATCGTGATACCTGAGAGCTTCAGTAAATCTCTGCTGAGCATACTTTCAGGCAAGGTCGGCAAGCCCGAGCTGGACTACTACATAAATGAAAAGAAAAACGCCATCGCTCCGAAGATAACAGATACGGGAGCGACCACGATACAGAACGAGATAAACGACACATTCTCCTCGGTGGCCTCCGAAGCCATCGCAGGGCTGGTGAGCAGTGCCGCCGATAGGATCACCGGCGATATAAACAGTGCAGACTGGGAGCTTGCCCGGGATATCGCCGAGGTGCGTGCGAACCTGCAGGAATATCAGGATATCCTGAAGAATTTCAGCAGCACGGCGGCAGGAGCGGATGCGGCGATAAAGGATACGAAGGCTGCGCTGGACAAGGTGGATGATACAGCCTCGTCGTCAGCAGCGGCACTGAAGGACACGTCCTCACTGCTGAAGAAGAGCAGAAAGTCACTGGGAGAATTTTCGGGGCAGTGTTCACAGAGCCTTTCGGAGGCGGACATACTGCTCAACAGTATCACAGTGTCGGCTTCATCGAAGCTGGGAAATTTCGAGACACAGGTGGATCAGGTCACAACTGTGGTAGGCAGCGATCTGGACTCCATCTCCGATATACTGGACAAAAATGAAAAGCTGCTGAAGGAGCTGGAAGCGATACATGATCAGATAGGCAGCGATTCGCAGCTGGCTCAGCAGATCAGTCAGCAGATCGAGCGCCTTAAGGCTCAGAATGCATCGCTGAAGGAACTGACAGGATCCCTGAGCAGCGGCAATGCCGCCATAAAACATGCTACGGCGACTGCGGCCGAAACAAGGAAGGAACTGGAGAAGATAACAGCCCAGAACAGAAAGACACTGCTGGGATACAGGAGCGACATAGAGAAAAACCTGCTGCCGCAGGCGAGCCAGTCTCTGGATGATCTGGCCACACTCAGCGGCAGGCTTTCTGCTACCCTGGACGGGATACAGCCTGTCACCGCTCAGGTAAGAGGAGTCCTGGATCAGCTGGGCAGCAGTCTGGACACCAGCGCATCGGCCCTCGGCGAGACCGGGACCATCCTGGAGTCGGTGGACGGTCAGCTGGAGGATGTGATAAACGATATACATGCCATAAAGAGCTCCAAAGTATACAGGGAACTGCTCTCGCTGGAAGGACTGGACAGCAGGGCCATAGCCAACTTCATGGCGTCACCTGTGCTGATAGAATCCAGGACACTTTACAATGTTGACAATTACGGATCGGGTATGACTCCGTTCTATACGAACCTGGCTATATGGGTGGGAGGTCTGATACTGGTATCTATCCTCAAGCAGGAGGTGGACAGAGAGGGACTGGAACACAAGATATCGCCGACATGCGCGTATTTCAGCCGGTGGCTGATGTTCGTAGCGGCCGCTCTGGTGCAGGGCTTCATCGTATGCCTGGGAGATCTGCTGCTGCTGGGAGTGAAGTGTGTCAGTCCGGTGCCTTTCATGCTGGCGGGACTGATATGTTCCTTCGTCTATGTCAATATAATATATGCCCTTGCCATAACGCTGAAGCACATAGGCAAGGCTGTGGCCGTATTGCTTATAATACTGCAGATACCGGGTTCTTCTGGAACATATCCTATAGAGATGATGCCGAGGTTCTTTCAGGATCTCTGCCCGCTGATGCCGTTCTACTACGGGATAGATGCCATGCGCGAAAGTCTGGCAGGCATATACGGCACGTTCTACATCAAGGATATAATGACCCTGTTTGTCTTTGCAGGTCTGGCACTGCTGCTGGGTGTGGTGATACGCCCGCTGCTGATGAACCTGAACCATATGTTCGATAAACGCCTTGCGGATACTGAGATGATGCTCTGCGAGACAGCGACGGCCCAGTCTGACGATTCACGACTGAAGATGATGATGAAAGTCGTGATGAGGGATGAACATGCCAAAGCACAGATACTGAAAAGATCCATCGGATTCGAGAAACATTATCCGAGACTGATACGGCAGGGTTTCATACTCATAATAGCGATACCGCTGGTGTTTCTGGTGCTGATGCTTTTCACAAAGGCAAGGCTGGTGTTCCTGGTGCTCTGGATACTCTCGCTGATACTGCTGTCCGCTTACCTGATATGCATAGAATATGCACATGACAGGATAGAGGAACAGCTGGATATCGAAGGGATGAGTCCGGAGGATATCGTCCATACCATCGAGGAGGAACGTGAGAAATGAGAAACATATGGCAGATATTCATAAGAGATGCCAGGCGTATCCGGAACAATGTAATAGCTCTGATCGTCATCATGGGTATCATCGTAGTGCCTTGCCTCTATGCGTGGTTCAATATAGCCGCCAGCTGGGACCCGTACAACAACACGGACAACCTGAAGGTGGCTGTTGCCAGTGTGGACGAAGGATATCAGGGCAGCCTCGTACCGATAGAGGTGAATATAGGAGAGAGGGTGCTGACCTCTCTTCACGAAAACACACAGATGGAGTGGGTGTTCACCAGCAAGGAGAACGCCATCAACGGCGTGAAGTCCAGCGACTACTATGCAGCTATAGTCATCCCTGAGGATTTCAGCAGGAACATGATGAGCATATTCTCGGAGGACGAGACTATAGAAAAAGCGAAGATACACTATTACTGCAATGCCAAGGACAGTGCCATAGCACCGAAGGTAACGGAGAAAGGCGCGTCGGCCATCCAGAACCAGATAAACCAGATGTTCATATCGACGGTGGCGGACACAGCGCTGACTGTCATGGAATCGGTGGCGAATATGACGGACGTGAATGATGCGGAGTCCATCGTGTCGAACCTGATAGCGAATCTGAACCGTATATCCAACAGCCTGTCGTCATCGGCAGGGACCATGGATTCTTTCTCGGGTATGACGGATTCCATAGAGAAGATGACAGGATCTACATCGGACTTCCTGGGTTATGTCAGCAAACAGTCATCGGGAAGTTCGGATTCCATCAGCGATATACAGAAGACCTTCAAAGGTATAAACAAGACCATCACAGGAACGACTGACGGCATAAACAAGGCTCTGGAATCGGGGATAAGCTATTACAAGCAGATGTCACAGGTCATAGACACAGCCTTCGAGAAACAGGCCGGCGATGTGGAAGCAGTAGCATCCACTCTCGAGACCGTGGCGGACAGCACCGACAGTATAATAACGAAGTACACTACATTGCGGGACGAGCTGGAAGCACTGGGAGAAAAGTATCCGGATATAAAACCGGCGGTATCTTCTGTGGTAGCTCAGCTGAATACATCCATAGCGAAACAGACCGCACTCTGGGACGATCTCAGGACATCCGCGAAGGAGCTTCGGAGTGGAGCCAAGGACCTGGCGACGGCTAAGAAGGAGATAGATGCACTGCTGAGCAAAAGCGTCAAGGGCATAAGCAAGGTGAAGGCGGATTATGAGAAGAATGTCATGAACGATCTCAAGAGCCTGTCTTCATCACTGAGCAAGACAGGCAGCAGCATGAAGAAACTGCTCAGCCAGCTGGACAAGAGCGTGACCAGCATAAAGGATCTTACGGACACGGCAACGGAAGATCTCCAGAAGATCAGACTGTCGCTGGACACATCCGGCAAGCTGCTGAACAAGGCGTCCGGCAGAGTGGACGATCTGGTGAGCAAACTTGAGAAAATGCAGCAGACAGGCGATTTTTCGGAGCTCAAAGATCTGTTCGCAGATAAGAACGATGAACTGAGCGCATTCCTGGCAAAGCCTGTATCGCTTAAAACGACGAAGGTCTACGAGATAGAGAACTATGGCTCATCTATGGCACCGTTCTATTCAACGCTGGCGATATGGATCGGCGGTATAATAATGGTGGCTATGATGTCTGTGGCCGTACCGGCAAGCGCCCTGGAGGGACTTTCCGGGATAAAGAACAATCACCTGTATCTGGGAAGATATCTGACCTTCCTGATACTGGGGCTGGCACAGAGCTCACTGATTGGTCTGGGAGATCTGTTCTATCTGGGCATACAGTGCAGGCACCCGTTCCTGTTCATGCTGGCGTGCTGGATATCCAGCATCGTCTATGTCAATATCATATACACACTGACGGTCTCCTTCGGGGATATCGGCAAGGCCATAAGCGTCGTACTGCTGGTGATTCAGGTGGCGGGCACTGGAGGAACTTTCCCTATCGAGGTGGCTCCGAGGTTCTTCAGGATCGTGTACCCTATGCTGCCGTTCACTCACAGCATGGCGGCACTGCGTGAGACTGTGGGAGGACTGTACGGCATGGACTACTGGCTCGACCTGGCTAAGCTGGGTATTTTCCTGGTGCTGTCGCTGATACTGGGACTGGTACTGAGAAAGCCTGTGATCAGGCTCAATAACAGATTTTCCGAAAAGCTTGAAGAAACGAAGGTGATGTAGGGTGCAGCCCGATAATATACGGAAAATGAAAAGGAGGATGAGAGAATGGCGTTAGGGTTACTGGCGTTGCTTGTAGCGGCAGTTGCTGCTATAAGCGTGGCAGGACTGCTTCTGATGTATCTGGTCAGAAGTGAGACTGTCAAGAAATATATTTTCTATATCATGGCGGTGTGGGGGATGCTGATCTCAGTGGTCAGCGCACCGAGCCTGCCTGTGAACTGGATCTTCATGAGAGCTGCGGCATGGGCTGCAGGCTTTCTGGGGATCGCCGGCATAGTGGTCAGCATCGCAGGCCGCACACGCAAACACCGGCTCTACGCATTCCTGCTGGTGACCATATCGGTGGTGGCAGGAGCGCTGATATTCATATTTGCATAAAATAGAAGGGGTCTGTACGAGATACCGGGATCATATCAGGAACCGGAGCAGCAGATCATCTGCTGCTTGTTTTTTTGTCTGATGGTGGCGGGTCATGCCTGTGTTGTGGTAGAATAGATAAGGCTGGTTGTCAGAGACGGAACAGCAAACGGACAGCCGGACGAAAGGAGAAAACAATATGTTCTGGAATTGCATGGCAGCCGGTGCAGGCGGATTCATAGGTTCGGTGATGAGATATCTGGTGGGGATGATACCTTTCCTGAGCAGACATGATTTCCCGCTGCAGACGCTGACTGTGAACTTTGTCGGCGCGTTTGTCATAGGGCTCATAGCCGGGAACATGGATACCGGAGGCTGGCTCAGCGGCAGAGCCGTGACTTTCCTCAAGGTGGGCGTCTGCGGAGGATTCACTACTTTTTCGACATTCTCACTGGAATCGCTGGGGATGATAGAAGCGGGGCGGATCGGTCTGTTCGGTGCATACGCCGCGGTAAGCGTCGGCCTGTGCCTTCTGGGAGTGTTCCTGGGAAAAGCCGCAGCAGGAGCCATATATGCGTGAATACTATGTAAAGGATAAGCTGAAACGAAACAACTATATCTGCGTTTTTGATATATGAGTAAGCAGCCCGTTATCAGGGCGGAAAGGAGCAATGATATGAGATACGAGATAAAGGGAGACACTCTGCCGGTAGTCATATGCTATCTGGACGGCGGGGAGTCAGTGGTGACTGAAGGAGGCGGGATGTCCTGGATGTCGCCTAACATGCAGATGGAGACGACATCGAACGGTGGCGTGGGCAAGATGTTCGGAAGGATGTTCTCAGGGGAGAAAATGTTCCAGAACATCTATACAGCTGCGGGTGGCAACGGAATGATCGCTTTCGCATCCAGCTTTCCGGGATCCATACGTGCCTTCGAGATAGCTCCGGGAAAGGAGATCATTGCACAGAAATCGGCGTTCCTCGCCAGTGAAGCCAGCGTTGACTGTTCTGTACATATCAGCAAAAAGCTGGGTACGGGGTTTTTCGGCGGCGAGGGTTTCATCATGCAGAGATTTTCGGGGAACGGCATAATGTTTGCTGAATTCGACGGCCATGTCATCGAGTATGAGCTGAAGCAGGGACAGCAGATCGTCATAGATACGGGGCATCTGGCTGCAATGACTGCCAGCTGCAATATGGAGATCGTATCCGTGCCGGGGCTGAAGAACAAGTTCTTCGGCGGAGAGGGACTGTTCAACACTGTGGTGACAGGACCGGGACATGTATGGCTCCAGACGATGCCGATCAGCAACATCGCAGGGGTACTGAGACCATATATGCCGACAGGAGGCAGCGACTGATACAAAGAAGAGATCCCGATATAAAGGAATACGGACAGGAACAGAGTGATCACACGCTCTGTTCTTTTTTTCGCTTTCGTTACATGCAGTGTACCATTTTATTACAAAACTAGAAAAATATATTGACAAATGATGGAAAACAATATAAGGTGTAGTTACCATATAATTCCTGATAAACGATCGCCGGATGTTTTCGATCCTTGCATCCATAACGATTTTCCATTTATTGCACATGTTATTCTGATAAATATGCATCCGGCAGATCCGCCCCCGGAGTCTACAATCTCCCTTAAATGTATGTGTGCACTTATTACAGGCTCCGGGGGACGGGATCATATGGTATGTGCAGCACGGGAGACAGGATGGATGACGAGGTGGAGGATGACGCCGCAGAGGATCGGAAGGAAGTGCATGATAGCGAAAGGAGACAGAAAATGTCAGATAAATTATCTTATGAAGGATTCAGGAATGTGATGCTGTCACAGGTAAAGAGAGCATTCGAAGGTGAAAGTGAGATCAGCGAGATCTTCATCGAAGATACCATGAAGAACAACGATACCATACAGGAGACTCTGATCATAAGGACCGAGGCGAACAGGTGCCTGCCGTGCCTGCATGTAGAAGACCTGTACAGGATGTACGAGGAGCATGAGCTGAATGTGGAGGAAATGGCGGAGAGTGTAAAGCAGATGTTCTATACATATGCCAGCAACGATCTGCCGACGGGGGACGAGGTCAGCAGGATGATAAGAGATCTGGAATGTGTCAGACCGCATATCGGGTGCAGACTGGTGAACGGAGAGGCCAACGCCTGCAGACTGACAGGCCATCCTCATAAACGCATGGGAGAGTTCGCGGTGTCCTACTACATCAGAGTAGGAGAGGCAGAGCATGGATTTTACGTGATGCAGATAGATGACAGGATGATGAAGAGGTGGGGACTGGACGTAGATGAGCTCCACGAGATCGCGATGCTCAATATGGATCTGCCCGGCAGCTTCGTGTTCCGCAGTATGGATGACATGATGGGCATGCCGCGGGTAAGCTGCATGTTCATGCTGACCATCCGCGGCAAGGTCAATGGTGCAACGGTGATACTGTCGGAAGAAGTGAGACGCAGCGTGTCACATTACGTGGGCGGTGACTACTACATACTGCCGTCATCGATACATGAACTCATCATAATACCGAAGGCACGACACGGAGGGAGCACAGACCTGAGCCGCATGGTCAGGGAGGTAAACCGTACCCAGTATGTGGCGCCGGAGGAGTTTCTATCGGACAACGTCTATGAATACCATGAAGACGACGGACGGCTGTGGATAGCCGAAAGCGGAGAGATCGTAGCATAAGTCTCCATTGATACATTTTTTATTATGTAGGAAATATCGTTCTCGATATTTCCGGAATATCAACAAAAG
>CAJJPZ010000102.1 GCA_905193765.1 uncultured Eubacterium sp. | reverse complement strand
GAGATGGCGTATGATGAAACATGCATGCACGAATTCGTTATGGATCTTGGCAAGCTTATGAAGGAGACAGGCGTTTCTGCACTTGATGTCGCAAAGACACTGCTTGACTACGGTATCCATCCGCCTACGATGTACTTCCCTCTTATAGTACATGAGGCACTGATGGTGGAGCCTACAGAGACAGAATCAAAAGAAACACTGGATGAGGCTGTGGCTGCTTTCAGAGAAATCTATGAGAAAGCAAAATCAGATGGAGAAGCTCTGCATCAGAGTCCTAGAAAAGCATCCATAGGACGTCCGGATGAGGTCACTGCAGCAAGAAAGCCTGTGATAAGGTTTGAATTTACGGAGTAGAAGATATGATCAGAAAAGCATTGTTTTATCAGACAGACAATACTTACCCATACCGTAATCTGGCTGTAGAGGAGTTCCTCATGAAAGACTGCGGAGATGATGAATGTATACTGTATCTGTGGCAGAACAGACATACGGTTGTCATAGGAAAAAATCAGAACTGCTGGAAAGAATGCAGAGTCAGCCAGCTTGAAAAAGACGACGGATATCTGGTCCGCCGTCTTTCCGGCGGCGGCGCTGTATATCATGATATGGGAAATCTGAACTTTACTTTTCTGGTAAGGAAAGGTAATTATGATGTGGATCGTCAGATGAGCGTTATAATACGGGCCATGCAGCTCATGGGCCTTAAGGCTGAGAAAAGCGGAAGGAACGATGCGCTGATAGATGGCCGGAAATTTTCAGGAAATGCATTTTATGAACGTAATGATTTCTGCTATCATCACGGCACACTGCTCCTTGATGTGAATAAGCAGCAGATGGCTAAATACCTGAATGTATCAGCTGATAAACTGAAGTCGAAAGGTGTGGAATCCGTACGGTCACGTGTTGCGAATCTGTGCGAATTCTATCCGGGAGTCACCGTTGAGCTTGTGTCAGCAAAACTCAGAGAAGCCTTTGGAGAGATATACGGCCTGGAAGTAACGGATTATGATACCGGAAGGTTCAGTAAAGAAACTATAGAAGAGTACGAGAACAGATTTGCTTCATGGGAATGGAAATACGGAAGACGTATCCCTTTCCAGTACGAATTCGGAAGACGTTTCGAATGGGGTGATGTACAGCTCCAGCTGGAGGTCAACGAAGGCATAATAAAAAATGCCAATGTATTCTCGGATTCCATGGATCCGGAATGGGCAGCAGAGCTGGCAGAAGCACTACCCGGATGCAGATATGAACAACAGGCTATGTGTGAGGTCGCAGACAGACTTTCCGGACAGATAGCTGCAGATGTAAAACGATTGATAGCTGAATCTGTGTGATGATGCAGATAACCGGTATGACATATATCAGAATGGAGATAGTATAATGGGAACAAAATATGATCTGGTCGTTATAGGTGCAGGTCCGGGTGGTTACGTCTCGGCAGCAGCTGCGGCCAGGAAAGGCATGAAGACTGCTCTGATCGAAAACAGACAGCTTGGAGGTACCTGTCTGAACCGCGGGTGTATACCGACAAAAACGATCATGCACAGCAGTGAGCTTTACAGTTCGATAGCACATTGTGATGAAGCTGGTATTTCGTGCAGCGAACTGTCGTTCGACATGGTGAAGATCCAGGAGCACAAGAGCGAAGTCCTCGAAACGCTACGTACAGGTATTGCCGGAATGATGAAAAAAAACAAGGTCGATGTGTTCCAGGGGACAGGTACGATAATGTCTTCCGGAACTGTAAGCGTATCAGGCGCAGACGGAGATACAGCGCTTGAAACGAATCATATACTGATAGCGACGGGTTCGAAACCGATGATACCTCCTATACCGGGCGTTGATCAGTCCGGAGTGGTCAGCAGTGATGAGCTGCTTGACAGTGTGGAGATACCGTCGAGCATAGTCATCATCGGCGGCGGAGTCATAGGAATGGAATTCGCAGCAGTGTATAATGCTTTTGGTGCAAAAGTAACTGTTATCGAAGCTCTTGACAGGCTTCTGGGCAGACTTGACAAGGAATTTTCCCAGAGTCTCAAGCTCCTTGCAAAGAAAAGAGGCCTGGAGATACATACAAGTGCAATGGTGAAAGAAATCAGAAAGAATCCTGATGGAAGTCTTGCATGTGTGTTTGAGGAAAAAGAAAAGCTTGATGAAGCTCAGGGTGATATAGTGCTGGTAGCTGCCGGAAGAGCAGCTGTTACAGATGGACTGTTCGGGCCTGGCATCGAAATTGAGATGCAGAAAGGCAGGATCTGTATCGATGAAAACTACATGACGAGCATACCTGGGATATATGCAATAGGTGATGTTACAGGCGGTATACAGCTGGCGCATGCAGCAAGTGCAGCAGGTCTGAATGCCGTATGCCATATGTGCGGAGAGTCTGTGGAAAAGAACATGAACGTAATGCCTTCATGTGTCTATACAGATCCGGAGATCGCATCGGTAGGGCTCAATGCTGATGATGCCAAGGCTGAAGGATACGATACTGTAACAGCGAAATATCCAATGTCGGCCAACGGCAAATCAGTACTTTCCAATCAGGAACGAGGCTTCATAAAGATCGTTGCAGATGCGGCTACAGGAACTGTGATCGGTGCACAGATGATGTGTGCAAGAGCGACAGATATGATCGCAGTGTTTGCTGAAGCCGTTGCCAACAAACTGACTGCGGAGCAGATGGAGCGAGTGATATACCCGCATCCGACATTCAGCGAAGGTATAGGGGAGGCTGTAGACCTTCTTATAGAAAAGCTGAACAAGAAAAAAAGCAAATAAAGAGTCATGTTCGGAAGATGTTATTTGAAGAAAGGAATTATGATTATGAAAAAGGCATTTCAGGGCGCAGATATCATGCTGCCTCGTGAAGATATAGAAAGCTCATCATGGTCAGTAGTGGCATGTGACCAGTTCACAAGCGAACCTGAGTACTGGGATGAAGTTGACAGGATCGTTGGAGAAAAACCTTCTACATACCATATGATACTGCCGGAAGTATATCTTGAGGAACCGGATGCAGAAGAGCGTATTGCCAGGATCAATCAGACTATGAAAGATTACATGGATGACGGAGTGTTCGTGACATATCCTGACGCCATGGTTTACGTTGAGCGTATAGACAGTACAGGCAAGATGAGAGCCGGTCTTGTAGGAAAATTCGATCTTGAAGAGTATGATTTTCACAAGGGCAGTTCATCCCTTATACGTGCTACTGAGGCAACAGTCATAGAGAGGATACCTCCGCGCATCAAGGTAAGGAAGAATGCTGAAGTAGAGATGCCTCATATAATGATCCTTATCGATGATATAAAGAGGACAGCCATAGAGCCTCTGGCAGAAAAAAAATCACAGATGAAAAAGCTGTATGATTTTGATATGATGCAGGGCGGAGGACATATTACAGGATATCTTGTGGACAACGATATGCAGAAAGAGCTTCTGGCAGCGCTGGATGTGCTTGCATCCAGAGAATACTTCGACGCTCAGTATGGTCTTGAAGACAAACCTGTACTTCTCTATGCAATGGGAGACGGTAACCACTCTCTGGCAACTGCAAAGGAATTTTATGAACAGCTCAAGGAAGCACATCCGGGTGAAGATCTGTCAGATCATCCAGCGAGATATGCACTGGCAGAACTTGTAAATCTTCACAGCGAAGCACTGGAATTCGAAGCTATACACCGTATACTCACAGAGGTGGACGCAAAGGATCTGTTCAGCAGGATGATCGAGGCTCTCGGACTTGAAAAAGCAGATGATGCAGCAGTAGACGGATCAGCACAGATCTTTGAAAAGGTCGAAAACGGAAATTCCGAAAAATATGTGATAACGAAGCCGACAAGCAAACTCACAGTAGGAAGTCTTCAGATGTTCCTGGATAACTATCTGAAGGAAATAGGTGGAAAAATCGACTATATACATGGCGATGATGTACTCAGGAATCTTACAAAACAGGATAACAGCATAGGGTTCATCCTCTCTGTAATGAAAAAAGAGGAACTGTATCCGACTGTAATAGTCGATGGAGCTCTGCCGAGAAAGACATTCTCGATGGGCCATGCCGCAGACAAGCGATATTACATGGAGTGCAGGAAGATAATACGTTAGATTGTTATATAATACAGGCTGATACTGGTTATAAGTGTCCGGCGGCAGGTTATTGCAGACCTGCTGCCGGATAATAAGCTGTCTTTCAGTGGATTTTAACAGGCATTGACTAAAACTGTCTATAAATTCTTGACATTGACTGGGCTTTAATATATAATTATCTAGCGACTTTATGAAAACAATCAAGAAAAAAGAGCAGCCACTGCTCTTAATTTAATTAAACGGAGGACAGTTGAAATGAGAGTAAAGGTTACACTTGCATGTACAGAATGCAAGCAGAGAAACTACAACACAATGAAAAATAAAAAAAATACTGCGGATCGTATTGAAATGAACAAATATTGTCCGTTCTGCAAGAAGCATACACCACATAAGGAAACCAAATAAGGGAGTTTTATTATGGCTAAAAATGCAAAGGGAAAAGACACAGCTGTTTCCAAAAAGAGCAAGGCAGCAGCTATGGCAACGCAGAAACGCAAAAAAGGAAGTATGAAAGAATACTTCAAAGGCGTGAAACTTGAAATGAAAAAAGTTGTATGGCCTACGAAGAAAGAACTCGGTTCCTTTACAGCGGTAGTGCTTGCTACTTGTGCGGCTTTCGCGCTTGTTTTCTGGGCAGTTGACACAGGTGTATTGGCAGCTATCAGAGCTGTTTGTTTCTAAACATTAAAAATGACAGGAGCTTGAAGGTACAATGTGTGAGAATGAAAACGAAAAAAAGAAGCTGGACATAGAGGGTCTTGAAGGTCTTCGTGGAGACGGAGAAGCAAAATGGTATGTAGTCCATACCTATTCCGGCCATGAAAACAAAGTAAAAGTTAATATTGAAAAGATCGTTGAAAACAGGGGGATGCAAGACCTGATACTGGATGTGATTGTACCTACAGAAGAAAGAGTAGAGGTTAAAAATGGACAGCGTAAGGTTAAGACTCGAAAAATGTTCCCCGGATATGTTCTTGTAAAAATGATCGTTACCAACGAATCATGGTACCTTGTGAGAAACACGCAGGGTGTTACGGGATTTGTGGGACACGGTTCAGATCCTATCCCGCTTACAGTTGAAGAAGTAAGGCGGATGGGTATAGAGAAGATATATATTGATCTGGACGTGGAAGTCGGCGATACAGTGAAAGTTATAAATGGACCTTTCGAAAACTTCATGGGAGTCGTTGAGGAAGTGAACATGGAAAAACAAACACTGAAAGCCAGGGTATCTATGTTCGGAAGAGATACGCCAGTAGAACTGGATTTTGCACAGGTTGACAAGATCTAGGCAGAAACGGTTCTGAGCCGACCCTTGTAAGGGAATATTACGAAAGGAGAATGATAACGATGGCAAAGAAAATCGAAGGTTATATCAAACTTCAGATTCCAGCTGGAAATGCAAATCCGGCACCTCCGGTAGGACCTGCATTAGGTCAGCACGGTGTTAACATCATGGATTTCTGTAAGCAGTTCAATGCAAAAACTCAGGATCAGCCGGGAATGATAATCCCAGTAGTGATCACTGTATATGCAGACCACTCTTTCTCATTCATATGCAAGACACCGCCAGCAGCAGTACTGCTCAAGAAAGCAGCAGGTCTGGATTCAGCTTCAGGTGAACCTAACAAGACAAAGGTTGCAACGCTCACAAGAGCTCAGGCTGAAGAAATCGCGAAAGTGAAAATGCCGGATCTTAATGCAGCAAACCTTGAAGCAGCAACTGAAATGATCAAGGGTACTGCAAGAAGTATGGGAATCGTTATAGAAGACTAATTGACAGTGGGAGACCGACGATGAAAACAGACTGCAGACAGAAAGTTTTGCGTTGTAAGGTCGATAGAACCACAAGGAGGTAATAACATGCCTAAAAGAGGTAAAAAGTATCAGGATTCTGTAAAAGAATTCGACAGAACAGAGCTGTTCGATGTTGATCAGGCTATGGACCTCATCACAAAGACAGCAAAGGCCAAGTTTGATGAGACTGTTGAAGTGCATATCAGACTGGGTGTTGACGGAAGACATGCGGATCAGCAGGTAAGAGGCGCTATCGTTCTTCCTCACGGAACAGGTAAAACCAAGAAAGTACTGGTATTTGCCAAGGGACCTAAAGCAACAGAAGCGGAAGAAGCCGGCGCTGAGTTCGTAGGAGCTGAGGAAATGGCTCAGAAGATCCAGAGTGAAAACTGGTTCGACTTCGACGTTGTTATCGCAACACCTGATATGATGGGCGTTGTAGGTCGTCTGGGTAAGATCTTAGGACCTAAGGGGCTTATGCCTAACCCTAAATCAGGAACAGTAACTATGGATGTGGCAAAGGCTATCCAGGAAGTCAAAGCCGGTAAAGTTGAGTATCGTCTCGACAAATCAAACATCATCCATACACCTGTAGGGAAAGCATCATTCGGTGCTGAAAAGCTTACTGAAAACTTCAACGCACTGATCGGAGCTGTTGTAAAGGCTAAGCCTGCAGCTGCAAAGGGTCAGTATCTGAGAAGTGTAACTGTAGCTTCGACTATGGGGCCTGGAATAAAAATCAATCCTGCAAAGTTAGGATAAAAACGGAAAACGAAAATTAACAACCGTAGACAGCGAGTGAATATCCTATATTCTTAAATCTGCTCGCCGAGGTACAATGTAAATAAATGTACCTTGCTGTCTACAGTGGCGGCAAGGTTTTTAATATTGTTTATAGCGTACCTGCATTGCTTTTCTGCTTTAAGAAGAAAAGCAGCAACTATTACGAAAGGAGAATACGCAGAAACATGAAAGAAGCTTATATACAGAAGCAGGCAATAATTGATGAGATCAAGGACAAGTTTGAGAGAGCTGAATCTGCTGTAGTTATCGATTATATCGGTATCACTGTTGCAGAAGCAGATGCTATGAGAAAAAAGCTTCGTGAGGCAAATGTTGATTACACTGTTTACAAGAATACTCTTGTTAAGAGAGCTATTGCCGGAACAGAGTATGAATCACTTGCTGATGTACTCGAAGGTCCGAGTGGTTTCGCATTCAGTTTTGATGATGCGACTGCACCGGCAAGAGTCCTGAACGAATCAATAAAAGAATACAAAAAAATGGAATTCAAAGGCGGAATCATAGAAGGAGAATTCTATGATAAGGAAGGCGTAACTGCTATCGCAGATATCCCTTCAAGAGATACCCTTATTTCCAAGTTCATGGGAAGCATCCAGTCACCGATCACAAACTTTGCAAGAGTCGTGGCTCAGATCGCAGAACAGAAAGAAGCCTAGCCCCGCGATACGCAGTGAGCGGCAGGCATTGCATGAAGCATGCAGCTTCAGCATATGGCGGTTTTACGCTGAGAGGCCGTGTGTTTAAAAATACTGCCTCAGGTTGATTTATTAAAAAAGGAGAAATAAAGATGAATAAAGATCAGATCATTGAAGCTATAAAAGCTATGTCAGTTTTAGAGTTAAACGAGCTGGTTAAGGCTTGTGAAGAAGAATTCGGCGTATCAGCAGCAGCAGGTGTTGTAGTTGCAGCAGCTGGAGACGGCGGCGCAGCAGCTGAAGAACAGACTGAATTCACAGTAGTTCTTAAGGAAGTTGGCGGAGAAAAGATCAAGGTTATCAAGGCTGTAAGAGAAATCACAGGCTTAGGTCTTAAAGAAGCTAAAGAATTAGTA
>CAJJPZ010000101.1 GCA_905193765.1 uncultured Eubacterium sp. | reverse complement strand
TGGATCTTCCTGTGGTTCCCGATGTGAACAGTAGTGAACACATGGCTTCACGGTCTATCACCGCATCTATAAAGCTCCTGTCGCCTTTTTCCACAAGTTCCCGGCCATCTTCAAGAAGAGATTTCCACCCGTATATGCCTGTTTCCTCCTCTCCAGAGTCTATGTTTATCATGATGATTGCGCTGCTGCAGTTCTTCATGGCTTCCATGATCTTTTTCTTCTGTTTGCCTGAAAAGATAACTGCATCGGCTTCCGATCTGTTGAGCAGGTTCGTGACTTCGCCTGCCGGCAGATCCTTGTCGAGAGGTACGATGACGCCTGTCCCGTTGACAACGGCGAAGTACGACACTACCCACTCATAGCTGTTCTCGCCGATCAGTGCCACCTTTTTGTCTCGAAGTCCCAGTGCTGATAGCTTCGTCCCGAGGCTGTCGATATCCTCCTTCAGTGTCCTGAAGGTTATCGGTCTGTATGGATCTGAATGTGTATCCTTGACCAGGAACGCCGGGTCATCGGCATACAGCTCTGCGCTGGAAACGATCATATCTCTCAAATCGTTTATATATCTCATCTTGTATAGTGTATCCTTATATTTCTTACTGTTCAAATATTATGCCTCCTTATTGCCGGAAAGGTACTCTTCTATGATCTCCACTGCATCTGTAACACACCCGTCGCAGCTTCTGAGGACACGTCCGGTATCCACCCCTTTTATCTCTCTGCAAACAACTGATCCGTTCTTCTCCATGAATTTTCCCGTCATCTCTTTCATTGCTCTGTACGAGGCTTTCTTTGTGCCCGGTTTATCGAGATTACCGTCGGATTCCTTCATGCCGGCAACAGCTGCCATTGCAGAAACTGCGCCGCATGTCCCCATAGTCCCCATGCCGAAGCCGAAGGCTTCCATTATCTCAAAGACTTCTTTCTCATCTTTTCCGAATTCGTCACAGAATACGCAGGCCACTGCCTGTGCACAGTTATATCCTTTTCTGTGATTTTCCAGTGCTTTCTTCACACGATTTGTCATAGAACTATTCCTTTCTGCCGTATTTTCCGGCCAGGATCCTGGCAACGTACACTCCGCTGGCAGACGCCTGCGACAGCGAGTGGGTCACGCCTGATCCGTCACCCAGGGCATAGAGTCCGGGTATCTTAGTCTGAAGATGTTCATCGACTTCAACTTTGGAGTTGTAGAACTTGACTTCCACTCCGTAAAGCAGTGTATCTTCGTTGGCCGTACCCGGCGCGATCTTGTCCAGTGCATATATCATTTCGATTATATTATCCAGCTGCCTCTTCGGTATGACCAGACTCAGGTCTCCCGGCGTGGCTTTGAGCGTAGGCCTTGTGAAACATTTTTCCATTCTTCTGGCGCTGCTTCGTCTGCCCTTTACAAGGTCTCCGAAACGCTGCAGCAGTACGCCGCCTCCCAGCATGTTCGACAGCTTCGCTATGGATTCACCGTACTCGTTGCTGTCTTTGAAAGGTTCCGTGAACTTGTTTGATACCAGGAGCGCGAAGTTCGTGTTCTCTGTCCTGAGTTCAGGATCGGCATAGCTGTGTCCGTTTACCGTAACAATGCCGTTGGTATTCTCTGCAACAACTTCTCCGTACGGATTCATACAGAAAGTACGCACCATATCATTGTATTTGTCTGTCTTATAGACGATCTTGCTCTCATACACATCGTCTGTTATGTGTTTGAAGACCTCTGCCGGCAACTCGACTCTGACTCCGATATCAACGCGGTTTTTCTTCTGCATTATACCCAGTTTGTCACATACATAGCCGATCTGCTTTGATCCGGAACGACCCATGGCCAGTACCAGATCACGGCAGCCGAAAATCTCGCCCCTGTCCGTTACCACGGTGAAGCTTCCGTCGTCTTCCACAGTCACATCGTCTATCGTTGAATAGAACATCATCTCGATCTTTTCACGACAGAATTCGTATATCCTTCCCAGTATCTTCACGTTCCTGTCGGTCCCCAGGTGTCTTACCTTGGCTTCCAGCAGATGAAGGTCGTTCCTCAGCGCCATGGTCTTGAGTTCAGAACTTGCAGTCGAATAGAGCTTGGCGTCTGCTCCTCCCATGCTGCAGAGCACATCGTCTACGTACTCCATGAGTTCAAGAGCCTTATCAGTGCCCACATAATTGTGGAGATCGCCTCCGAACTGCGTCGTTATATTGTATTTGCCATCCGAGAGGGTACCTGCTCCGCCGTATCCGTTCATTATATGACATGGTGAACATTTGAGACAGTTTCCGGCCCCCTTCTTGATGGGGCAAAGTCTCCTGTCAAGAGGCGCTCCCTTGTCTATCACGAGGATACTGGCGCCAGTATCCAGCTTCGCCAGTTCATAGGACATGAAAACTCCGCTTGCACCTGCACCTATGATAATAATGTCATATTTTTTCATTAAGTTCATCCTCCGTTTATCTCATTGCCTGCGCAGCAAAAACATACTATAATCCATGATAATTATAATGCCTTTGCGGTGGCATGTCAACTTGACCGGTATCCCGTCCATGTCTGTACAGCGACGCCTCACCGGCGTCTGCCCCAGGCTTTTCCCGCTCTTTTCCTGACAGTAACAAAAGCGGCTTCGCCACATATTAATTAGTATGAAACTTTTGTTGATATGCAGGAAATATCGAAAACGATATTTCCTGCATAATAAACGACCGTACCGGTATGTCCGGTACAGTCTAGTGTCCAAATCCTGTTATGAGTTATGCTTCTTCCATTGCAAGTTTCTCGAACTCTGCAACGACTTTGTTGAACTCTTCTTCTGACTCGATGTCTGTGAGTTCGTAGTCTTCTTCGTATTCCTTGTATCCGTAGATATAAACGTCTTCTGTTCCCAGCGGGTTAAGAGCTATGTACTCTTTGCCGAGAGCATCGAACACGCCCAGGATACCGCATTCTTCTTCAACGCCGTCATCGTATTCGAGAGTGATTATATCCTCTTCTTCATATCCGTAAAGTTCTTTATTATCTGCCATTTTGTTCCTCCGTATTTTCATTATTGAGTTAAGCTATGTTAAATATAACATTATGCTTTCCTTTTAGCAACAGATTATTCGATTAATCGTCCATATTATCCTGTCTTCCGTGTAAATAGTCCCATACGTTCCTGGCGGCGGAAGCATTCATGCCTTTCACATCCTCCAGCATATCCACGCTGGCTTTTTTCACAGCGTCCACGCTTTTGAAATGTTCCAGCAGCGCTCGCCTTCTTGCGGGGCCTATGCCCGGTATCTCATCCAGGACAGATACCGCCGCATTCCTGTTCCTGAGTCTGTGGTGATAGTCTATGGCGAACCTGTGGACCTCTTCCTGTATTCGCCCTGTATAGCTGAACAGCAGTGGCTTTCCTTTAAGCGGTATCTCTTCATAGATATCGCCTCCTGCCGCACCGGCGGCTTTCCTGCGGTATACCAGAGCTCTCGTGCGGTGTCTGTCGTCTTTGACCATGCCGATGACAGGTATGTCGAATCCTGTTTTGTCTATGACCTCGAGGGCTGCTGATACATGACCTTTGCCTCCGTCCATCAGGATATAATCGGGAAGCACTTCGAATTTTTCATCGCCTTCGAAGACTCTCCTGAACCTGCGGCTCAGCACTTCTCTCATTGATCCGTAGTCGTCCTGGCCCTGTATCGATCTTATCCTGAATTTCCTGTAGCTCTGCCTGTCGGGATCCAGACCTTCGAACACAACCATCGCTGCGACTGTATCAACGCCGTTGGTATTGGAGATGTCGTAGGCTTCTGCGCGAAAATCCCTGCCGCTGTATTCACCCCGGGCAGCTCCCATCGTTCTGAGCACATCGAAGATCTCTCTGCCCAGTGCATATCTGCGTTCCCTCGCCAGAGCTGCCTTTTCGTCTATTGTCTTTACCATCTCCACGACGTCTTTTGACGCCATGTCCACCAGAGCCTTCTTTTCACCTTTCTGAGGCCTGAGCAGTTTCACATTGTGACCTGCGATCCCTGTAAGATATTCCTCCAGGACGTCGCTGTCACCGGGCAGATCTGTAAGAAGGATCTCTTTAGGAAGGTTCGGCTGGCTGCTGTAATACTGGTTGATGAATGCGGACACCATCTCGCTGCGTTCTGCCTCCGGCATCATGTCCAGCTCATGGACCTCTCTTCCCGTAAGCTTGCCGTCCCTCACAAAGAAAGTGACTATATGAGCCTCTTCCCTGCCACGGGCTGGTATCACGATGTCTATGTCCTTGCTCTGATGCATCACGACGCGCTGTGTCTCAGACAATGCTTTCGCAGCAGATATATCATCTCTGTACACCGCCGCCGTTTCATAGTCCAGCGCATCCGAGGCTTCCTGCATTTTTTCATGAAGCCTGTTTATCACGGCTTTATTTTTGCCACTGAGGAATTCACGCGCCCCCTCTACACCTGCTGCATATTCCTCCCGGCTGACTTTGCCGCTGCACACTCCTCTGCACTGGTTTATATGGTAGTTCAGACATGGCCTGAAACCCTCCGGGAAATTCACAGCGGAGCATCTCTTAAGCGAAAAGCTGCTGTTCAGCAGATCCACTATCCTGTTGACCGCCCCCGCATCACTGTACGGCCCGTAATACCGGCCGCCGTCCTTTTTGACGATGCGCGTTTTGATGACCCTGGGAAATTCCTCCGAAGTTATCTTTATGTACGGATATGTTTTATCATCTCTCAGCAGTACATTATACTTCGGCCTGTACTTCTTTATCAGATTACATTCCAGGATAAGCGCTTCCATTTCGCTGCCTGCGGTTATGTATTCGAACTCGGCGATATTCTCCACCATGCTCCTGACCTTGGGATCCATATGCCTCGATGACTGAAAATACTGTCTCACTCTGTTTTTCAGCGAAACAGCCTTTCCTACATATATGACATTGCCCAGCTTGTCTTTATGCATATATACTCCCGGAGAATCCGGCAGTTTTTTAAGGTTTTCCTGTATATCAAACATCTCGTTCCCTCATAGCCTGCAGTCTTTCAGCACGCTGTCTGCGTTTTTTCTCTCTGCGCCGCCTATTCGATATTATTATGATAATGATGGCAAGTATAAGCACTGTCACCCCTGTGATGAAAAACAGAACATATTCGTCCGCTATCCCGATATGTGACAGCGGTCCACCCTCCTTTACATCCTCCAGAGCATACACATCAGCGCTGGCAAGCAGTTGTCCGCGGCTGTCCCTCACTTCGGCTGTCCCAAGCTTGTCGTCTTTGCTTACCGGAGCTTTGAGATGCTTCGTGGCTGTCACTATATCCACGGACAGCTTGTCCGTGTCCTGGCCTTTATCCAGCGTGACATCCAGATCATCTTTCACGCCGACTTTGACGCGGCCCTTGTCGCCCCGGAATATCCAGAGATCATCTGCAGGTTCCTGTGCGCTGACTGCAGTATATGTGAAGTAGTTGTCGAAGCCGTAGTCCAGCATATTCGTCACGTCTGTGAATCTTATGAACTCGTCCGCTGCATTCAGGGACACGCCTATGAGCTCGGTACCGCCTCTCTTCGCCGAACCGCAGAAGCACTCCCCGGCCGTGCCTGTGGAACCGGTCTTGATGCCTGTCATCCCCTCATAGCTGAAGGATACTTCTTTCCCGTCCACTTCAACTGTCTTGCCTTCAGGGTATATGCACGGATCGGTGCTTTCCAGGGTACGTTCTTTCGATTTGTTGGTAGCCGGTATCGTGTATGACACCGTAGATACCAGCTTCCTGAATGTCTGGTTCTTCATGGCTTCCCGGGCAATCATCGCAAGGTCATATGCTGTTGTCCTGTGGTTTTCCTGCCCCCATCCGTTGAGGCCGTTGGGATTGGTGAAGTTTGTGTTTTCAGCACCGCACTCTGCAGCTCTCTCGTTCATCATCCTGCAGAATTCTTCTATGCTGCCACCTGTGGACACTGCCAGTATCTCCGCTGCATCGTTTGCAGAGCATATCATCATGGCGTACAGCAGCTGTTCCACGGTCAGTACTTCGCCCTTTTTCAGATCGATGTTGTTGCCTATCTGTTCGATCTTGTACGGTACTTTGACTTCACTGTCCAGATCCATGTTCTCAAGTACCACCAGACAGTTGAGTATCTTCGTTATACTGGCCGGGTCGCGTTTTTCACGGCTGTTTTTCTCGTACAGAATCTGCCCTGTGCCTGCGTCGATCAGGATCGCCGATGTGCCAGTGACTTCCGGCGCTTCTTTTTTATTTTCTCCACTCGCAAAAGACGGCACCACTCCTGAAAGAGTAAGTGCCGTTATCATCACGATTGCAACAAGCTTTGCTGCAAGGTCTTTCATTATTTGTTCTCCTCCTGGAATTTCTTCATGAATCCGATCAGAGCGTCCACGCCTTCTTCAGGCATAGCATTGTATATGCTTGCACGCATTCCTCCTATGGATCTGTGTCCGCCCAGGTTATGCAGTCCTGCTGCCTTTGCTTCTGCGACGAATTTCTTGTCCAGATCAGCATTGCCTGTAACGAATACGACATTCATAAGTGATCTGTCCTGCTCTCTTACAGGGCAGTTGTAAAGATCGCTGCTGTCGATGAAATCGTAGAGCTTCTTTGCCTTTCTCACGTTTCTCTCATGCATCTCCCTGATGCCGCCGATCTTCTTGATATACTTGAATACTTCTCCTGCTACATAGATAGCGAAGCAGTTAGGAGTGTTGTATGTTGATCCGTTGTCGGCATGGATCTTGTAATCGAGATATGTCGGGATGTTTTCCTTTGCAAATCCGATGAGATCCTCTCTCATTATTGCTATGGCGATCCCTGACGGGGCGATGTTCTTCTGAACGCCTGCATAGATGAGGCCGTACTTTGTCACGTCCACTTCCTCTGAGAGTATGCATGACGACATGTCTGCAACGAGAGGGATATCTCCTGTGTCAGGAGTGTATGGATAGTGTGTTCCGTAAATAGTGTTGTTCAGTGTGATGTGGACATAGTCTGCATCCGGTCTGAAATCTTCTTTTTTCACTTCAGGTATGTATGAGAATGTGGAGTCTTCTGATGAAGCAACTACCTTGATATCTCCGAATTTCTGTGCTTCCTTGTATGCTTTCTTTGCCCATGTTCCTGTGAGTACATAATCGGCTTTGCCTGAATTCCTCAGAAGGTTCATTGCTACCATAGCGAACTGGAGAGTACCGCCTCCCTGTATGAACATGACCTTATAGTTGTCAGGAATGTTCATTATGTCTCTGAGGTTCTTCTCTGCATCTTCCAGGATAGCCTTGAATTCTGCTGATCTGTGACTCATCTCCAGTACGGATTCACCGCAGTCATGATAGTTTGTCAGATTTGCAGCCACATCTTCGATCACCTCGAGCGGCAGCATCGACGGTCCCGCCGAAAAGTTATATGCTCTTTCTTTGCTCATTTTTTTACCTCCACTTTTTATTATTTATGTTAAACAAGCAACATATTCCGAAGTTGATAATATCTCTTTGGCATACATTATATCACTTTACCTTGTCAACGTAAAGTGATATAATACTTCTTAAGCTATATTCGTTAAAAAATTATTTAAATAAAACGAGGTGAAGAAAAATGTATAAAATCGGAACTTTAAACAAGATCTCACCGGTAGGTCTCGCCCGTCTCACCGACAACTACACAGTCGTTGATGATGTACAGGAAGCAAACGGTATAATCCTGAGAAGCTATGACATGCATGAAATGGAGCTTTCAGAGAATCTGCTGGCAGTAGGCAGAGCCGGAGCCGGTGTAAACAATATAC
>CAJJPZ010000100.1 GCA_905193765.1 uncultured Eubacterium sp. | reverse complement strand
GTCAGTCTTTCCAGCTCCTTCTGGGTGCTTTCACCGCAGAACAGCTCTTCCACCTGCTGTATCCCGTATTCTGCAAAGCTCTTGTCACGGCCTTCCTTCGTGGCTGCAAGACCTCTCCTGCCGCCTACCACCAGAGCCTTGCTTCCGCCCATGCTCTTTATATGTTTGCCCAGTTCACAGATCGCACCGCGACCCTGTACATATCTTCCCGGAGCTACAAGTATATTCGATATATTTCCCATGATATCCACCTCTCTCACATGATGATCAAAATCTTTTTTCACTGTTGATTTTACAACACACAAGCCGTCAATACAAGCCGTTTGCACCGTCTGAGGTCCGCCTCCTGCATTGACCTTCGCCGCTCCATGCTGTATAATATTCATATATTTCACACTATTGATATGAAGATCCCTGCAGGATCGAAAGGAGAAATTATTATGTTCAGAGAGATGAGACTTAAGGACCAGGCACTTTCAAAGGCTGAAATCGAGGATATCCTTGCAAAGACCACCCACGGCACGCTGGCGCTGAACGGAGACGACGGATACCCGTATTCCG
Source organism: uncultured Eubacterium sp. (assembly GCA_905193765.1). GTDB lineage: Bacteria > Bacillota > Clostridia > Peptostreptococcales > Anaerovoracaceae > Lentihominibacter. Next base: position 7,216 of record CAJJPZ010000100.1, on the reverse strand, counting down.
TACCGGTGAATTTCGTATACAGCGACGGCAAAATCTACTTCCACGGTATCTCCGAAGGCTACAAGTTCGACTGTATGTCAAGAGACGACAAGGTGTCCTTCAGCGTTGTTGGAATGGAAGACGTCAAGAGCGATAAGTTCACGTCGGACTTTTCCAGCGTCATCATATTCGGCAGAGTGAAGATCCTGAAGGAAAGAGAAGAAAAGCTGCAGGCTATGTACAAGATGGTAGGCAAATTCTCTCCTGACCACATGGAAGGCGGCAGGAAATATGCCGAAAACGGCTGCGAAGCTTGCGGATACGAGATCACTATAGAACATATGACAGGAAAGAGAGCTGAGATCTAAAGCCCGTCCGCATACCAATATACATCAGAAAACAAATGATATGACGATACCCGGAAGCAGCCGCATCAAGCCGTTTCCGGGTATTTTATATCTCATTCCATCTCCCAGACTTTGCGCAGATCCCGCATTATATCTTCGAAAGCGTCCGTCGGAACGATGGGAAATCCCAGCATCAGACGGTGCTGCGGGCATCCCGATCTGTCGGCGTAGAGGATCTCCGTAGTGTAGAGCCGTATGCCGATCTTTGCAGCCCGGTCAGCCAGTTCACACTGGGGCAGCGGCGAATCCACGTCTATCATCAGATGAATGCCTGCGCCCTCTCCCAGCACTCTTATCCTTTCTCCGAACACATCGTCCATGGCCTTCAGCAGAGTCGCGTGTTTCCGGCGGTATATGGTCCTGAGCCGGTTGATATGCTGTTCATAGTACCCTTCGCTGATGAACCTCGCCAGGGTCAGCTGATGGAAAGTGGACACCATGGAGTTGTATCTGCCGTAGCGCTGCCGGTATTTTTCCCTGAGTTTTTCCGGCAGTATCATGTACGCCGTCCTCATCACCGGTGCCAGAGATTTTGAAAATGTCCCCGTATATATAGTACTGCCTCCGGCGTCAAGGGACTGCATGGCGGGTATCGGGCTGGTGTAATATCTCAGCTCACTGTCGTAGTCGTCCTCTATGATGTACGTCCCTGTTTCCCCGGCCCAGTTGATCAGCTGCCTGCGCCTGCCCACGGGAGTCACCGACCCTGTAGGGAACTGATGGGACGGAGTCAGGTAAAGGAAATCCGCCGATACATTTTCCAGCTCATCCATGATGATACCGTCCCCGCCCACCTTAACCGGGACTATGTCGAAGCCGTTCACTTCAAAGACTCTGCGTATGCCGTCATAGCCCGGTTCCTCCATGGCGAAGGCCCGGCGGCCGTCGCTCACAAGATTTGCAAGTATCTCCATGGAATGCTGCTGCCCCGGCGTTATGAGTATGTCCTCAGGCCTGCAGGACACGTTCCGGGATCTCCTGAGATATGCCGCTACAGCCTGCTGCAGCTCAGGCTGTCCCATCCTCGGCGGATAGTGCAGCGCCGGTTCCAGCTCCATCCTGGTCAGCACATCATTCATGCACCTGCGCCACTGCTTGTATGGAAAAACGTCGTTTGCCATGGATCCGTAGACGAAATCATACCGGATCCCGTCCTTTTCGTTTTTTACCGCGCCTTCACTTTCCACGGTCACGGAAGCCGGACTTCCCGATGCAGTCATGTGATCTTCCGGCGGGACTTTGCATGAGGTGGAAAAATCCAGCGGTATCTCGGCCACTGTGAATCCACTGCCTGCTCTGGCTATGATGTAGCCCTCGGCCTCCAGCTGCTGGTAGGCTTTCTCCACCGTGTTGCGCCCTATGGACAGCTCGGCAGCCAGTTTCCTGGTGGCGGGGAGCCTGTAGCCGGCCGGCATGGCTCCCGAAAGGATCTCCCCGGTTATATTCACATAAAGCTGTCTGTAAAGAGGCATGTTCCTGCGCTTATCTACATATATCATGACTGGCTCCTTTAAAATCTGTAAAATTGGCTCTTTATATGGTTGCACTTCTATTGTAATATACGGTTAAGGAGCTGTACAGCCTTAAACCAAAACAATACCAACGACCGGAGGATATGCCTGTGAATTTTTACGGACTCGTGATCGCCGTAGTGACGTTCCTGATAATCGGAGCGTTCCACCCCATCGTCATAAAAGCTGAATATCACTTCACTTACAAATGCTGGCCCGTCTTCCTGGCAGCCGGTCTGATACTTATAGGGATCAGTGTTTTCATAAATGACCCGATACTTTCATGCATTCTGGGCGTCACCGGATGCAGCTGCCTGTGGAGCATCAAGGAGCTCAAGGAGCAGCACGGGCGTGTAGCAAAGGGCTGGTTCCCCGAGAACCCGGCCAGATCCGGTAAGACTGGAAACTCCGGAGAGTCCGGCCCTGCGGACCGCCGGGACAGATAACATCAGATCCATGGCCTGGCTGCCCCGGGGTCGCGGCATATACCCATGCCATGGACATATCATCAACAGAAAGGAATCACCATCATGGAAATGAGAAGAAAAGAAAAAATGATATCACGTGAAGAGATACTTGAAGTGCTTGCGTCAGCTGAATACGGCATACTGTCCACAGTCAGCACAGACGGCATGCCCTACGGCACGCCGGTAAACTTCGTCTACGCCGATGATGCGATATATTTCCACTGTGCCACAGAGGGCCACAAACTCAGCAACATTGAAGCCAGCGACAAAGTCTGCTTCACGGCAGTAGACTCAGTAGAGCTGATGCCTGAAAAATTCAATACTAAATTCCGCTCAGTGATCGCCTTCGGCAAGGCATCCGCCGTCGAAGACGATGAGGAAAAGAAAAAAGCCCTGCTGGAGATCATAAAGAAACTCAGCCCGGACTTCATCGAGAGCGGCATAGCATACATAAACTCGAGCTTCAGTAAAGCCGAGGTGATAAAGATCACCATATCGGAGATAAGCGGCAAAGCCACGAGATAGTTCCCGGGGTTCGGATCCTCAATGACCCTGAGCCCCACGAGTCCTCAAAGCCATGGGGATCCCGAAGAGCCCCGGAGATTTCTGATCACACAGTAGCCTCAGAACCATGGGAACCCCGAAGATCTTCGTGTCCTCAAGAACGACCATAACCCCCGGAGAGTTCTGATCCCCCAGGAGCCATGGATCTACGAAATAAAGTGACCGCAGGCAGGAGACACATGTCCCCGGCCTGCGGCCGCTGTCGTTATCGTGCGGGAAAGACTCGCATATCAGTCGCAGTTTTCTATTCCTTTTCCATCATCAGTCGTCTCATCTCCCGCTTGTAGTCCTCCACTCCCGGCTGATCGAAGGGATACACGCCGAAGTTGTTCGCCGATATGGCACAGGACATCTCGAAGAAATATATCAGTGCACCCAGATTATATTCATCCAGCTTATCTATCTCGATTATGTTCACCGGTATGCCTGTTGCCGTATGGGCGATGACCACCGCTTCCTCTGCACACTCGTTGACCTCCTGCAGGGTCTTTCCAGCGTAAGGCTCCCCTGCACCCGACGGGATGACAAGGTCCGCGTCATATTTCTTCACCCTGATCATGGTCTCGAAGAAAATCTGGTTGCCCTGCTGCAGGAACTGCCCCATGGAATGAAGATCCCTGGTGAAACACAGGCATGTAGGGTATATACCTTTGCCCTCCTTGCCTTCACTTTCCCCGAAAAGCTGCTTCAGCCACTCTCCGAAATACCGCAGGTTCACGTCAAAATACTCGAAGACCTCCAGCACCTTGCCGTCGCGCTTCAGGCAGTTCCTGGACACCGTGTACTCCAGCAGCTTATCCTGCCACGCCTCGTCCCGGGCCACCGAAGCAGCGCCTGCCAGCATCGCACGGATGTCGTGCCCCGCGACAGCCACCGGCAACAGCCCCACAGCCGACAGCACCGAATACCTGCCGCCTATGTCGTCAGGCACTGCCATGGAATTGAACCCGTTCTCGTCCGCATCCCGGCGCAGAGTCCCGTGGTGCTCGTCCGTTATGACATATATCCGCCTGCGGGCCTCCACGTAGCCGTACTTGGCGATCATCTGCTCCTTGAGTATGGAATATGTAAGGGACGGCTCCACAGTCTTGCCTGACTTGGAGATCACGCAAAGACAGGTCGCCTGCTCCTGCATACGCTTCATCATCTTTTTAAGGTAAGCTGCGCTCATATTGTATCCGGCGAATCTCAGATCCGGACAATCCTGTCTGCTGCCGTTCAGTGCATCGAACACAGCCTTGGCACCCAGATACGAACCGCCGATTCCTACGACAATCATCAGCGTGCACTGCTCACGTATCTTGGCAGCCGTGGTCTCTATCTCATGGAGCACGCTCTCATCGAACTCATAAGGCAGCCGGGCCCATCCCGTCAGCGGCTCGCTCCCCTCACGAAAATTCTCGAAGCACTCCCTCGCCTTAGTCATGAGCTCCCGCTCCTCAGCGATATCAACGCCATTTTTAGTTACATCTACTATCATCTTGAACTCTCCAATTTATATAATATTCTATATCATTGATTTTACCACACTTGCCCGCGCAAAAACCGGCCAAATACACGCTGTTCTTAAACTCAGGATAAACTTTGAGTATCAGCTCGTCAGAGCTGCCTGTACCGGATCCCGTTTCTGGGCTGCCCCTTGCTTGTTACGGCATAAAACTCCCATATTCCGGGCGTACGCGTAATGACATTTACTATCTATTCCGCATTTTTCACCATACAGTCCTTTTTGTAAAAGCTGATGCCGTATTTCCTGACAACCGGATATCCTTCGCTGACAAACGGCTCTGCGTAACGGTTGTCAGCGATCTGCTTCAGCGCTTCATTGCATTTATCATCGAGCTGTCTGATACTACCTGCAAGTTTGAACTCGATGATGATCACTCGCCCTTTTCTGATTGCTGTGGTTTTGAGAACAAGATCCGGTCTGCCTGTGCCGCACTCACGATTCGATATCACGCTGTAGCTGCCTGCACCTGACAGGAGGCCCGTCATGAATCCGTGATAGTAGCTTTCTGCATAGTCAAAGTAGCTGATGGTGTCCATGAGCTGAGTGCTGATGAAGTCCTCTGCTGTCTCGCAGTCACCTTCCTCCAGTGCCCTGATCAGCGGGCTCCTGTCTGTCGCCTTTATTTTTTTATCGAACCATGTCACTATAGACTGTCTGTAGATCGTTTTGACTTCTGTGTTCGGGATCGACATCTCCAGATAAATGTTTTCGCCATCTGACCGCTGCTTCCCGGCTTTGAGATATCCCGTGAAAAACAGGAAGTTCCAGAAATTGTCCATGTTTTCATGGATATCTCCGTACGTTATATCCTCATGCACGGGTTTTTCTATCGTGCCTCCGTCCATCAGTATCTCCAGCTCTCTCCTCGTGTCCTCATCAGCATCGTCTATCATCTCGCGGATGATGCTGTTTGAAGATGTGTTCGACCAGTACGGCTTTGGCAGCGTATCCGGATCCTCTTTTACAAACCTGACATAGTTCAATATACTCCATGGGTTATAAATCTCAGTTTTTCCAAACCGGTATCCATCATACCATTTTTTCAGTTCCGGATATTTGTCTGAAAGGTCGTAATATGCCAGCATATCTTTTACTTCAGATTCCGTGAAACCGAATTTTTCACTGCAGTATGGACTCAGAATGGAATGGACTTCCATATTGTTCAGCCCCGTGAATATGCTTTCTCGGCTTATCCTGAGGCATCCCGTTATTATGCCTTTTTCCAGATGCGGGTTGGTCTTCAGGACCGACTCGAACAGAGAACGTATGAAACCGATCATCTCATCATAGAATCCCTGCACGTATGCATTTTCCAGAGGCACGTCGTATTCATCGATCAGGATGATCGTCTTGCATCCGTGGCAGACCGCCAGAGACTCCGAAAGGACTTTCAGTGCTCTGCCGTAGTCTTCATACTTTGCATTTCTTGACATGATACTCCTGAATACAGCCTTCTGATCTTCATCAAGCCGTCCTGATTCAAGAACATACTGATGCCTTCTGAATTCGTCTGCGATTTCCTGGCAGATGTTCCCGTAAGCCGTATTGAAGTCCGGCTGCTTCGCTGACTTCAGGGATATGGATATCACCGGATACTTCTGCTGGTGCCTGAGGATATCTTCTCCGCATCTGCTGACAGCAAGACCGTCGAACAGATATCCGTTATCGGTTTTTACGCCGGATCCTGTGATCTCGTCCTCGAAGAAACGGCGTATCATGCTCTGGTTCAGTGTCTTGCCGAATCTCCTCGGTCTTGTGAACAGTGTGACATTCGCATTGCTCTCGATCAGGTCTCTGATCATGAGAGTCTTGTCAACAAAGTAGCCGTTCTTATCTATGATCTCTTTGAAATCCTCCATACCTATGGATATCTTTTTCCCGTTGTCACTCATTCATATCATCCTTTCTGCGGTGCCGGATCCCGCTGCTGTGCTGCGCCCACTCTATAGTTAGATTATACTTGATTCAAAATCAATAAACAACTATACATCAGCCGGACCGTGCTTGACATTCCGCTATACCTTTGCTATGATGAATACATCAAAAGTAATAACAGCGCTGCCGATGAACGGTCAGCTCAGATAAATTGGTTTACAAAAGTAACCGTCTCATCCAAGCAGTGAGGCGGTTACTTTTTTGCATTTGATCCGCAACTGCCTCATCACTGTGGAGGATGACACACACCGCATGGCCCATAAGTTCCGCGCACAGCGGAGAGATGAGTCTCTATCTTCGACTTCAACATCCTGCACCCACTCGTATGGTATTTACTCCCTGTATTCGTTATGTATACCACAGGATCATTGTCAGCTGCAGATGACGCCTCCTGCTCCTCGCGTTCTCTCTCCTTCTTTTCCTTTTCCCTCTGTTTCCTCAGCCGTTCCTTTTCTTCCTTCTCCTTCTGTACCGGATCGATAACGATTATTTTCTCAGGCGCACTGATTGTCTCACCATTAGCAATGAAAAACAATTCAGCTTCTCCCGCCTTTTTGAATTTGACTGAAGCCACGCCATCCGAATAATCCATAAGTTCTGCTATATCATTTTCGCAAAGTTCCAGTGTATCGACCTCAGCATCACTTGGATCATGTGATACACTTATCTCCTCTGTCGTTGAAAGTTGAAATTCACCATCACCCCAGTCAGCTGATATGCCCTGCAACGGTGATGGCAGATTCATCCATGCAAACAAAACGATGGACGTCACGAACACCGCAGAACAGATTATCACATTACGCTTCCGATGCACCTCGAATTTTTTGCTTTTGAAAAAATATA
>CAJJPZ010000099.1 GCA_905193765.1 uncultured Eubacterium sp. | reverse complement strand
TTATATATATCCAGGATGTTCTGCTTGATCCGCCGCTCGCTCCTGTCACTGCTGTACTTTCTCAGAAATGACGTGAAACGCTCGTAGTCGTTTTCGAACCTGTCTTCAAATACACGGTCTATCACATCGTTTTTTATTATCGCTACCTTCGTCTCGTCGCCTATCTTAAAACCAGGTTCAAGGTCTGTCAGATAAAAATACCGTCTCATGACCTCAAGCGCAAAGGTATGGAAAGTGCTTATGTTTGCGTCAGGAAGCAGGTCGAGCTGTTTCCTGAGATAAGCCCTGTCCGCACCTGGCTGCTCCATGGCGTCTTTTACAGCTGCCTCCAGTCTCTCCTTCATCTCTGCCGACGCTGCCTTGGTGAATGTCGTTATAAGGAATCTGTCTATGTCGACTTTGTCCTTTATCACCAGCTGCTTGATGCGCTCCACAAGCACTGCTGTCTTGCCGGAGCCTGCCGCTGCCGACACAAGTATGTTCTTTCCTCTCGTATCTATAGTCTGCTGCTGAGCTTCAGTCCATTTCATAAAAAACTACCTCTCCATATATATGTTACAGCGCTTATTATATCAGAAAAACAGAGCTGTGATATGTATATTCGCCATTTTTGTGTTATACTATTTTTATTATACTCAAACAGACAGAAAATCGAAATATGATATGAAATGAGGAAATACAACATGAATGAATTCAACAGACCGACGATGCTGATGATCCTTGACGGCTACGGCATCAATCCGGATCCAGAAAACAATGCGATAGCTGCTGCCGACACACCGGCGCTGGACAGGATCTTCGCATCATACCCCAACACCACCCTCAAGGCGTGCGGCCTCGATGTAGGTCTTCCCGAAGGACAGATGGGCAACTCTGAAGTCGGCCATCTCAACATAGGCGCAGGCAGGATAGTATATCAGGATCTCACACTCATCACCAAGTCCATCGAAGACGGGGATTTCTTTGAGAATCCTGCTTTCCTTAAAGCTATAGAGCATGTGAAGAAAAACGACTCCACGCTCCATCTGCTGGGGCTGCTGTCTGACGGAGGCGTGCACAGTCACATAAAGCATCTTTTCGCACTTATAGACCTGGCTGCTGCAAAAGGCCTCGATAAGCTCTGCGTGCACTGTTTTCTGGACGGCAGAGACGTACCGCCGAGATGCGCCGCTATCTACATCGACCAGCTTGAAGAGCATATGAAAAAGGCAGGCGTCGGCACCATCGGCGTTGTTTCGGGCAGATACTACGCCATGGACAGAGACAAGCGCTGGGAAAGAGTCCAGAAGGCATATGATGCCATGACAGGCACAGACGGACTCCATGCACCTGACGGACGCACCGCTGTAGGAAACGCTTATGACAGAGACGAAAACGACGAATTCGTGCTTCCTACCATCGTAGACGGAGCTATACCTGTTTCCGACGGCGACAGCATGATAATGTTCAATTTCCGTCCCGACAGAGCAAGAGAGATAACGAGAACATTCGTAGACGAAGATTTTGACGGATTCACAAGAAAAAAGACGCCACAGGACATCTGCTATATATGCATGACACAGTACGACGCATCAATGCCGAACGTGACTCTGGCATATCCGCCTGAAACACTGAAGAACACGCTGGGAGAATATATAGCATCGCTGGGACTCACACAGCTTCGAATAGCCGAGACTGAGAAATACGCCCATGTGACATTCTTCTTCAACGGCGGCGTAGAGGCTCCTAACAGGAACGAAGACCGGATCCTGGTGCCTTCGCCTAAAGTAGCCACATATGACCTGCAGCCTGAAATGAGCGCATACGAAGTGACCGACAAGGTAATCGAAGCTATCGGTACAGACAAGTATGATCTCATCATCCTGAACTTTGCCAACGCTGACATGGTTGGACATACAGGTGTCATGGGCGCTGCTGTCAAGGCCATCGAAACACTGGATGAATGTGTTCCTAAAATCGTGGATGCAGTCCTGGCAAAAGACGGACAGATCCTGATGACAGCAGACCACGGCAATGCAGACGTGATGAAAGACAAGGAAGGCAATGTCGTTACGGCCCACTCCCTCAACGACGTCCCTCTCGTACACATCGCAAGGGAACCTGTGCAGCTGGCAGCAGGCGGCAGACTCAGCGATATCGCCCCTACACTGCTGAAGCTGATGCACCTTGACATACCTGAAGAAATGACAGGAAAACCTCTGATGGAATAAACTTCCATCGGATATCACAAACAGATGCCCCGTACTATTCGTACGGGGTTTTCCTTTCATAAAACAAACGACCCGGATAACTTGCTTTCCGAGTCGTTTGTTTTTGTTATGTTTTCAGTTTATCCTGCTACAGCAGTTCCTTCCTCGACAGGTTTATCCTGTTCTGGCTGTCTATTTCTGTGACTTTCACCTTGACGATATCGCCTACGTTCATCACGTCTTCGACTTTTTCTACTCTTTCCTTAGCCATCTTGGATATATGGAGCAGCCCCTCCTTGCCTGGGAGTATCTCAATGAATGCACCGAACGGCATCACACGTGTGACCTTGCCCTCATATATCTCGCCCGGTTCAGGATCCTTTGTAAGAAGCTCTATCTCTCTTACGCCGGCTTCTGCACTTTCCATATCAGGTGCTGCGATGTATACGAGACCTGTATCATCGATATCGATCTTGACACCTGTTTCTGCTATGATCCTGTTGATAGTCTTGCCTCCCGGTCCGATAACTGTCCTGATATCATCCGGATCGATCTGCATCGATATGATCCTTGGAGCATACGGTGACAGTTCTGCTCTTGGTTCAGGGATCTCATCCAGCATTTCCTGCATGATGTGCATCCTGCCTTCGTAAGCCTGTTTCAGAGCCTCCTGGAGCACCTGCTTCGAAAGACCGTGTACCTTTATGTCCATCTGGATAGCTGTTACACCTTTTGCTGTACCAGCTACCTTGAAGTCCATATCGCCCAAAAAGTCTTCCATTCCCTGTATATCTGACAGGATAGCCATCTTGCTGCTGCCATCCTCTTCAACTCTCTCGATAAGTCCCATAGCTATACCCGCTACAGGAGCCTTGATAGGAACACCTGCATCCATCAATGCCATGCAACTGCCGCATACTGATGCCTGAGATGTGGAACCGTTTGATGAAAGCACTTCCGATACTACTCTGATAGCGTAAGGGAATTCTTCAACGCTCGGCAGTACAGGCAGCAGCGCTCTTTCGGCCAGCGCACCATGTCCGATCTCTCGCCTGCCCGGACTCTTCATCCTTCCTGCTTCACCTACTGAGTAAGGCGGGAAATTATAGTGATGCATGTATCTCTTCTCAGTCTGTTCTGTTATACCATCGATAGTCTGAGCCTCTCCCATAGCACCGAGGGTGGCTATCGAAAGCACCTGAGTCTGTCCTCTTTTGAAAAGTCCGGAACCGTGTGTTCTCGGCAGGATACCTGTATCGCACCAGATAGGTCTGATCTCTGTACGTTTCCTGTTGTCAGGTCTGATACCGTCATCCAGGATGAGGCTTCTTACCTGTTCCTTAGTTATAGTGTACAGTACGTTGCCGATATCCTTGGCGTTATCCGGATATATCTCTTCGAAATGTTCCTTTGTCTCTGCTTCAACAGCATCCATATTGTCCAGTCTTTCCATCTTGTCGTAAGTCTGTATAGCAACTCTCATCTTGTCCTCTGCATATTCTCTTACGGCTGTCTCGATATCTTCAGGGACTTTGTAAAGTTCTATCTCCATCTTAGGCTTGCCTACTTCTGCAACTATAGCCTCGATGAATTCAACGATCTTCTTTATCTCTTCATGAGCGAACATTATAGCATCCAGGATAGTTTCCTCTGGAACTTCCTGAGCACCTGCCTCTACCATCATGATGGCTTCCTTGGTTCCTGAAACTACCAGATGCATCGTGCTTTCTTCTCTCTGAGCCAGTGAAGGATTGACAACGAACTGCCCGTCCACCATGCCGATGAGTACCGAACCTGTAGGACCGTCCCAAGGTATATCTGATATAGCCAGTGCCACCGAAGAACCTATCATGGCTGCGATCTCTGACGGAGCATCATTATCGACGCACATAACTGTAGCAACTACCTGCACGTCATTGTAGAAACCTTTCGGGAACAGCGGTCTCAGCGGTCTGTCCATGAGTCTGGAGTTCAGTATCGCTCTTTCGCTCGGTCTTCCTTCCCTCTTTATGAATCCGCCCGGGATCTTTCCTGCTGCGTACATTTTTTCCTCATAGTCGCATGACAGCGGGAAAAAGTCGATGTCAGGCCTCGGCTCTTTCGAAGCGCAGGCGGTTACGTTGACAACTGTGTCTCCGTATCTCACCATTACCTGTCCGTTGGCCAGCTCGCATACCTTGCCGATCTCAAGTTCCAGCAGTTTGCCGCCTATGGCCGTCTTGAATGTTCTGTAATCTGTAAATTTCATAATAAACAACTACCTCCTGTTTATTTTCCTAAAAAACAAGGTGGAGTTTTACTCCACCTTTAATTAATTCATAACCAGTCCGGTACACATCCGTATACCGTCAACTGTCTGATGAAAGCACCTCATGAAAAAGCCGCCTCACATATTAATCCTATATAGAGTTCGTCTTTTACTCAGGTTATTTTCTCAGTCCCAGACGGGCGATAAGTGTTCTGTATCTTTCAAGGTCCTTGCTCTTCAGATAGTTGAGCATATTTCTTCTCTGTCCTACCATCTTCAGAAGACCTCTTCTTGAGTGGTGGTCCTTCTTGTGGATCTTGAGATGATCATTCAGGTCGTTGATCCTGTAAGTCAGGATAGCTACCTGTACTTCCGGGGAACCTGTGTCGCCTTCCTTTAACTGATACTCTTTGATGATTTCTGCTTTTTTTTCAGTTGTTATCATTTTATTTCCTCCTTGTTGATACGCCTGTGACTGAGTCGCCGTCGGAAAAATCGCATGACTAAGCCTCAGGTAAAATTACTAACGATTAATATTAACATACATGCGGGTATATTGCAAGCTGAAAATTGCACTGTACACGTCAGTTTCTCATGTCACAACCACAGGTATCATATAATGTAGCAAATCAGAAACACAGGTATGTGGATCAGACTGCATGTGTTTTCATTCATCATTGCCGGATACCTGTGTTTTTATATCAGCCTCTGCTTCCTTTTTCGCCTGGCGCTTTGCTTCTCTTATCTCCCATTCTCTGCGGCGTTTGGCGCGGTGTTTGGCTTTCCTCGCCTCTGCCCTCCTGGCATAGACCTCCGATACCGGTTTCACTCCGGCAGCCTCCAGCACTCTGGGCCACGGTCCGAACCTGTGCTTGAAATATCCCGACGCTGGTACATCCGCCCTGTTGGGCAGTCTGCCAAGTTCCCTGTTTTTTTCTCTTATTATATCAAGAAGCTGATCATCACTGAGTTTTTTGTAGTAAGCGGTGATCTTTCTCAGCTCATCTTCTGTGTATACGACTTTCTGCTGCTTTTCCATATAGCTGTAACCAAAACCTTTCCTGAGCTGTACACAAAACTCGACTCGAATGTACAGTTCCGATACTTATTAATATACGTTATAATCGTGATAAAATCAACAGTTATATACTCATTGTACTGTTTTCCGTACATTTCATCAAAGCACCTCTAATTATTCTGAATTTTCGATCTATGCACAAGTTTTTGTTTTACAAAAACATATTTTACAAAAATAATTTAATTTTTTTCACAAAAGCACTTGACGTTTTCGCCCTAATCATTTAAATTATTCATTGTAAATAATAATTCAATACCAAATACTTTGACGGAGACAGTAGGTCTGATGCATACGTCACAGCGAGCCGGATATGGTGGGAGCCCGGTACAAGAAAGCGTCTGACACGAAGATCCCTCCCGAGTAGCAAACTGAAATCCGCAGAAGTGCTTCATTCTGAGGCATTCTAAGGAAAGTAGGCTTTGACGGGTTCTCCCGTAACAGAGAAGACATATGATGGTATGTCGCATCAGTATTGGGTGGTACAGCAGAGTCAACACTACTCTGTCCCATTACGCGGGGCAGAGTTTTTTTATGTATTCAAAACTTTCGGAGGTAATATAAATGGCAAACAACATGGTAGAGTTCAGATGGCACGGCAGAGGCGGCCAGGGTGCTAAAACAGCATGTATGTTCCTGGCAGAGGCTGCATTCAATTCAGGCAAGGATGTCCAGGGTTTCCCTGAGTACGGTCCGGAGAGAATGGGCGCTCCTATAACAGCATACAACAGGATCGCCGACACTCACTGCAAAGTACATTCGAATATTTACTACCCCGACTATGTGGTAGTCGTAGATGAGACACTTCTCAATTCAGTCAATGTCACAAAAGGACTGAGCAAAGACGGAGCTCTGATAATCAATACATCGAAGTCAGGTGATGAGATCAGAGCCGAACTTATCGAAGACTATGAAGGGCCTATACATACAGTAGACGCCAAGAGGATATCCGAAGAAGCCCTCGGCAAATATTTCCCGAACACTCCTATGCTGGCTGCAGCAGTCAAAGTCAGCGGCGTTATCGGACACGACGACTTCATAAAAGACATGGAGGAATCCTTCAGACACAAGTTCCCGGGAAAACCGGAAATAGTCCAGGGCAACATGAAAGCCCTCAAGGCAACATTAGCGGAGGTGGTATAAAATGATGAGAAAAACCAAAGCAGCAGAAATAAACGAAAAATCAACATGGCAGGAACTTACCATAGGCGCTGAGATATATGAACCGGCAACATCGAAACTGGTTAATACCGGAGAATGGCGCGTCAACAGACCCGTATTCCACGAGGACAAGTGCAAACATTGTATGCTCTGCTTCCCTTACTGTCCTGACAGTTCGATACCTGTGAAAGACGGCAAACGTCTTGATTTTGATTTCTACCACTGCAAAGGATGCGGCATATGTGCCAGGGTCTGTCCATTCGATGCTATAACTATGATCAAGGAGGGCGAATAAATGACTATAAGAGAAAGAAAATCCGGAAATGAAGCAGTGGCTATAGCCATGAGACAGATAAACCCTGACGTTGTCGGCGCTTTCCCTATCACACCTTCCACGGAGATCCCCGAGTACTTTTCAGAGTACGTAGCGAACGGAGAAGTGGACACGGAGTTCATAGCTGTGGAATCCGAGCACAGCGCAATGTCCACCTGTATTGGAGCTTCAGCTGCAGGTGCCCGTGCCATGACAGCGACATCATCCTGCGGTCTGGCATATATGTGGGAGCTGCTGTATGTGTCAGCATCCATGAGACTCCCTATCGTGATGTCTGTAGTCAACAGAGCACTGTCCGGCCCTATAAACATCAACAACGACCATTCCGACTCCATGGGTGCAAGGGACTCCGGATGGATACAGATGTATGCAGAAACCAACCAGGAAGCCTATGATAATTTCATACAGGGCGTACTGATCGCTGAGAAGTGCAGACTTCCGGTAATGGCATGCCAGGATGGTTTCATAACGAGTCACGGAGTTTCGAATATAGACCTCATCGAAGACGAGAAAGTACGCGAATTCGTCGGCGAATATATGCCTGAGAACTACCTGCTCAAGCATGAGAATCCGCTGGCGGTAGGCCCTTACGGAGTCTCCCCTTACTATATGGAAATAAAGAGAGAACAGGCTCAGGCAATGAAAGATTCCATGCCTGTCATCCTTGAGATAGGTGAAAAATTCGAAAAGCTCACAGGAAGAAAATACAAATTCTTCGAAGAATATATGATGGACGATGCCGATGTGGCTCTGGTCGTAATGGGTTCCAGCGCCGGCACAGGCAAGG
>CAJJPZ010000098.1 GCA_905193765.1 uncultured Eubacterium sp. | reverse complement strand
CCGGCGGCAGATCATCACGGTTTCTGTACAGGCTGTCAATGGTAGAGTTTGCGAGGATCCTTTCAGGAAAACCTACCCACCAGAGCTGGATCAGTCTCATTTTCCCGCATCACTGCATGTCAGCCTGATATTTCCCGGACTGATAGTAGATTTTTGAAAATTTACAGCCCGAAACTCTACCATCTGACCATTGACCTGCCAGGCCATCACATGCCACAGCAGGTCAGCGTAGGTTTTTGAAAAATTTCTCCGTATTTCTCTACCCTGCACCTGCCGCACAGCAACAAATACAGCGAACGTTGCCTTTTTGCCCGGAGAGCCGTAAGGCGATCCGCTTGGCAAAACGAATCGGTGAGTTCCTTTCCGGCTAAAGCCGGGGAACTCTCGCATGAGGCCTGCGCGCCAAATCATAGATTTGAACTGAGCTCCAGCGGTAAGCCGCCACGTGCTAAATCACTGCGGCTCTCGCATGGGGCTTTCCGCCGAATCGTAGATTCGGGGACAAGCCTCCAAAAAAGAGCACTGCCTAAACAGTGCTCTCTGTCTACAATATATATCCGGAAATCCGGTATGTATCCTGCTTCGTTTATTTGATGGTTATAGTGCTGCCATCTCCGCATGACTGTGTGATGTCGGAGTCTGCAACGCCGCTGATAGTAGTCGTGTGGCCATTGTATGCTGCTGCGTATACAGGTGTGCGGCCTGTATGCCCATCGCCTAATGTGAATGTCGTGTTGCTTACTGTGCATGTTGTGTCATGCGGGTATGCTAATTCATCTGAACGGTTTCCTGCTACCAGTGCTGCTACAGGAACCTCGTTGCCGGATCCCCATTTTGCATTGTCATATTTAGCCCACAGGCTCGTGTCTACCGCTGCTGTGCATACCAGTTTGCTGTCCTTGATGTTTGCAGTTCCGCAGCGAACGATCACTGCCTGTCTGTCACCTGTGATTGTTGATCCCTCTATGTTCAGAGTACCTGGGATATTGAAAAGGATAGCTGTGTCATCATTTGATGAGTAATGTGCTGTGAGCTCTGAATTCTTTATGTTTATAACGACTTCTTTACCTGTTTTATTGTTTGCTGCATTGGTGTTCACTGCATAGTAACACTTAGTCGTCAGCGTTGAATCTATGATATCCAGAGTTGCGCCTTCTGTACCGTCAGTTACCAGGATGCAGTTGTCTCCAAGGTCTGAAGTTATGTTCTTCAGTTTAGCTGTTGAACCGGTCTTCATCTGGATAGCTACAGGGCTTGTTGCCTTATTCAACCATTTTACAGTTCCGTTTTCCAGAACAAGGCTTTCACCGTCTGCAACTTCAGTGTAAGAGCCTTTTACAGTCATAGTCTTGCCGTTGAGGTCTATCTTTACGTTCTCATCTCCGAGGATCTGTGCCTTTACAGTAACATCATCTGTCAGCTCTACTGCTTTTCCTGCCTTTACAGCTTTTTCAACGTCCGCTGTAGTTCCTGCTTCTGCCGGTACCTGCTTGTATGCTGCCACTGCATCGTCGAAGCCATTCTGCTGGATAGCGTACGCCTTGAATGTCAGTTCCACGCCGTCCTTCAGCGTTCCGTCTTCACCCAGCATGTCGCTGTTTTCAAGAGCTTCGCTGTATGTTACCTTGTTATCCTTCAGGACACCGAAAGTCTGTTCAGCGTCAGCCTTTGCAACTTCACGGTAGTACACACCGTCGAAGCCCGGCAGGGCTTTCCATCCGTCTGCGACAGTATAGTCCACCAGACCGCCGGTAGCGTCCTTGACTTCAACGTATACATACGCATCTACTGTAGCGTCAACTGTCACTGTCGGGTCTTTCTTCTCTGTAGTTCCCGGGATGATATCATAGTCCGTGCCTGTCGTTTCCGCCAGGTCCACCATTACTTTGTTGGTTTTGAAGGAGTTCTTCACGTCGTCAGAGTTGCTCTGAAGATATGCAAAGGTGCCTCCCCCGATCAGCAGCAGTACTGCAAGTGCTACCGCAAGTCCTGTTGTAAGCATTTTCTTCTTGTTCATTTGCTTGCTTTCCCTCCTTGGAATATTAAATAGATTTATTTATCATCAGTTCTTGGATCTCCTGGATACCAGGATGCTGATCATAACGATTATACTGGCTGCCGCCATTATTATCCACGGCAGTATGCTGAAGTCATCTCCGGTCTTCGCTTTTCTGTCGTCTGTGCCGGATGGTTCCGTGGTCCCGTGGTCAGATGTCTGCGTAGGTTCTGTGGTCCGGGATTCCGTGGTCTCCGTCGGTTTCTCTGTACTCTCCTTCGTAGTCTCTGTTTCCGTTGACTCAGACGAAGGATCCGTTCCTGTTTCCGAAGACGGTTCCGTCGGCGTTATCGGATCCGTAGGTTCTGTAGGCTTGACGCTGCCATCAGCAGAAAACACATTGACGCAGGTCACCGGATCCGATGTTATGTATGCCAGCGTGCTTTTCACCGATCCGGCAACAGCACAGACCGTCACCGCGACACACACCGCGATCACTGCAGCATATTTTAGAAATTTCCTGTGTTTGTCCGATGCTGTCATATCACTGTGCCTCTTCGATAGTTATGTGTCTGTCTGCCTTTGCATCTTCACCGAGGAAAGCCTTGACTGCGATGTCTATAGCTTCCTTCGAGTCCAGCGACGCCGTCTGCAGAGCGTATGCCGTAACGTTGAGGTTCTTCCCGCCGAGATTTTCTATGTCCTCCGACGTGAGATTCTCGGAAACCTTCACCTGGGTGAATACCGGCGGCAGGGTGATGTCTTTCTCCGCTTCCTTTGCGGCCACCTTCTTCACATATGCGTACACAGTCTTGTCCCCCTGCGTCGCAACGGATTTCCATGAATCGGCGTCGTAGTTGATGCTGAATTTATCGCTGAGCTGATTTTCCACGCACACGAAAACGTAGCATTCGTCGCTGCCTTTTATGACAGTCGGCGTCGGGTCCTTGTCCAGCACGGCTCCCGCGGTGTATTTATAACTGTTGGACGTAACACGCTGAGCGTCGTCGCCCTCGACCTTCTTACCGTCCGCATCTACCTTCGCTTCGTCCATGGCTATGGAGATAGTCCCTCCTGCGAATTTGTTCACCACAGTCTCGCTCTTCGAAGAAAGCCATGAATACGTCGGCAGCACTGCGGCAACAAGACATATCATCAGAAGCGCGGCGCCGGTGATCAGACGTTTGCGTTTTTTCATTTCTTGTCTGCTCCTTTCTTCTTTGATGTAAAGTCCCAGATGAGCGACAGTATCAGCAGCCCTGCTATCACACCGATCACGATCTTGCGGTTCTCCTCCGCGGTTATGTATGAGAACGGTTTTCCTGCAAAAGGTACGCTGAACATCACTTTCCCGATGACATTCCCCCACATCACCGGTTCAGGATCCTCTACGTTATTTGCATCCCCTTTTGTTGTAAACGTTTTGTCTGTCCTGTCTATGGACACTACTCTATGGGTCACCAGCATCCCCTCTTCGTTCATTATGAAAGTGACCACGTCTCCCTGTTCTATCAATGAAGGGTCTGTCTCCTTGTCGATGAGCAGCGTTCCCACCGGGTACTCCGGCGTCATGCTTCCCGATTCTACGTTGAAGAGATGTATCCCCGTGAACCGTCCGATGACCAGCAGGATCGCGATGATCACCACTATCGTGACTACGAACGTAGATACAAAATCTGCAACGGTCTTCAGCACGCCTTCATTTTCCTGTTTCGCTCCGATACCCTTCGTACCTGTTTCAGATATTTCCTTTTGTTCTTCCATTTCTGTTTTACCTGTCCGGGATATTTTTTATGAGAGATTCCTCAGATACGCCCCACTGCCTGCATGACGTGCCTGCAGCAGCTCCGCTTCCCTCGGACGATGACCGCCCGGCTTCGAACTTCTACCCATGATCCCTACGTGAAAAATTCTACCACTATTCGCGGGAGATGTAAATGTTTCGTTATGTTTTTCTAACTTTTTTATAACTTCGAATTAACTTTTTAATAACCGTCCAGTCATGGCAGCTAACTGTGGTCTATGCAGGAATGATGGAGTTATATCGTACGAACCTTTTATTTACATTTTATCTTGACTTTTCCACAGACGTATGGTAATGTTTACCTATGTTAAATATTACCATGAGTAGTGTCGAAATGCATTTAAAGGAGGGAGTTACGTATGATAAATATCAGTGCAAGATTCGATACCACACACAGAGCTGATTTCAGTATCAAGGAGGATTTCACTTTCAAGGCGGTGTACGGCAGGGATACCGAGGAGTCGAAGCGGGCCCTGGTAGACCTGCTGAATGTGATCCTGGCCGGGCACGGACAGGCGCCTGTCAAATCGCTCAGACTACTGGATCCATACATACCCGGGCAGACGAAATACAGCAAGGGCTCCATACTTGATATTCTGACGGAGACTGACTGTCATGTGCTGATAAATGTGGAAATGCAGGCCGATGACTTCAGGGCATACAACGACCGTGACCTGCTATATGCAGGCAAAGTACTGTCTACCTACGCATTGCAGAGCGGTAGTGATTATGATAAAATGAAGAAAACCGTTATGATAACGATCATGGATACCAACAGATACTGCAACGGAGAACTGACATGTCCTTTCAGTCTCATGAATGATATTACCCATGAGGAGATGAGTGACAAGCTGAAATTCATCTATGTACAGCTTAAGGCAGTGAATCCGTCCAAGCCTGTGCATGAGCTTACGCCGCTGGAGACCTTTGCATCCTACATAAGGTATGCAGGCGATGAAAGCATGGCAGACTACGTCCAGCAGCTGCTTGAACACGGCAGAGAGTATCTCGAGTCGTCTGAGATCGCATTCGACGAAGTTACGAGGAGTGATACGATGCTCAGTGAAAAAGAGAAGTATTATATCAAGATGTCGGATATTGCTGCTATCACGAAGGAAAAAGTGGAAGATGCCAGAGCTGAAGGAGAAAAATTAGGAGAAGTTCGCGGTAAGGCCGAGGGCGAGCAGACCAAGCAGAGGGAGATTGCCGTAAATATGCTGGCGAAAGGAATGGAAATATCACTGGTTTCAGAGTTGACCGGATTATCTGAGGATGGTATCAGGCAACTTCAGCAAACTAATACCATAAAGTGATCCATTAAAGGCCACGGCGTTATATATAGAGGCACAAAAGGGGCTTTGCCACGTATTTTCATATGAAACTTCTGTTGATATTCCGGAAATATCGAAAATGATATTTCACAGTATCACAGTCTTCATAAAGTAGGGGTACTCGCGTTAACTGCTAAAAGCTTAATACGAGTACCCCGTCTCTTTTCAACTATCTATTTTGTTTTTACGGTTTTTACCTTCGACCATCCGGAATAATACTTTGTTCCGTTTACAGTTTTATATGTTCTTACCTTAACGTAATATTTGCTTTTGGATTTCAATTTCGTTATTTTCTTTGATGTTGTTTTATAATTGCCAACATTTACAGTCTTCTTTCCTGATGTGAATTTGCTGTTTGAGGCATATATTATCTGATATCCTGTAGCCTGGCCGACCACCTTGCTCCATTTTGCTGTAAATGATTTGCTGGCTGCCGCAGGTGCTTTTATTGCTGGTGCCTTAGGATTGATAGTGAAGTACATCGTCTTAGTACCATCATATTCCCCCTTAAAAGTTACTTTAACAGCATATCTTCCGACATTCTTACGTCCTGAAGCATAGCTTATGTCATAGTCTGCGCCTTTTTTCAGAACAAGCCCCTTTGAATCTCTTACAACTACTGCCGGAGTAACTGTCTTTGCATTATATGTATAATTCGCAACTGATAACGCAAATCCGACTGGCTTAAAAATAGTCCGCTCTGCATCTTTATGCTGACATGTCTTGCAAAGGTCATACGACAAACCATCGGACTTAAGGCTTGCTTTTATCGTAATAGTTTCATAATCATGCCCCTTTGCAGATATGCCCCTGCTGTCTTTGATCACATCACAGTTCTTACAATGGATAGATTCAGAACCATCTTCTATGCAGGTTGATTCCTTATCCGTTGTATATACAGACTCCCATTCATGACCTTTTGCATCAACATCTTTTGTTTCTTTATACTCACATATCTTGCAAGTACGTGCTTCACTGCCTTTATCTACACAATTCGGAGATTTTATTGTTGTCCATGCCCCAAATTCATGACCTGTTGCAGGGATGCTTTCGGTACTGCCATCTTTCACTACATCGCATACAGAGCAATGTATCGATCTGCTGCCATTTTCTGTGCAGGTTGGCTTTTTATCTATAGTTGCTTCTACGTTCCATTTGTGTCCTGTAGCAGATATTTCTTCTTTTTTCAATTCGTTACATATGTCACATTTATACGTTTTGATCCCTGTTTCTGTACAAGATGGACTTACTGACACCGTTCCCGAGTCCCACGAATGTGCTTCTGTAACTTTATCATTATCGTTAGAACATAATTTGGAATGTGTATTCTTTCCGTCACTTTTCCATTCGCCGTAATTATGCCCTGTTGCACTTATCTTCGTTTCTTTGATTTCTCCACAGTCCTTACAAAGGAATGTCTTTGTTCCTGACTCTGTACAAGTGGGTTCTGAAGTTATTTTACCGTCATCCCAATTATGATATTCCGTGTTTTTCAATTCACACCTGCTGCATATTCGATAATGTGTCGCTGATCCATTTGTTTTCCAGCTTCCGTATTCATGTCCAAGTACAGCAACAGATTCACAGCCACTCAAAACTTTTTTGCAAATGGCACACCTGCTACCTTCAGTCTGTCCGCTTTTTTCACATGTTGCGTTTACTGCTTCCACTTTTTCAGGTGAATGTTCTGCCAACGGCAATGATTCTATTTTTTCATTACCACATTCAGTACATGTATATTTTATCTCACCTTCTTTTATACATGTAGAGTCTTTTATTACTTTACCATCATCATAACTATGGTCAGTTATGTTCAGGTTTATCTGCTTATAAATCTTACCCGTGTCAGCATCCCAGATCTGAGCATTATATTTACCAGTAACAGCGAATGAACCCATCGCTTTATATTTATAAAAAACTCTGCCCATATCATCAATAGACGTATCTGTCATTGATAATGATTTCTGTTTATAAGCACCAATAGAAAGACTGGCACCATTACCATCCCCTGTTATATAAAGTTTCTTTATTTTTGCACTTAAATCACCTGTGTATTCAAGAATATCACATATTTCTATATCTACATATTCTCCATTGCAGATAGTCAGGTCCTGCACTCCAAGCTCTGTATGTACCATCAGATAATCTATCTCCGATTCAGAATCAGGGTCATAAACACTTACATATGTATCCCCCTTTGTTTTCCCAGCGGCTGCCTTAGGATATATATATAAGGTATACCAGTATTCGTCATTTGATGACGACATATTTTTCACCACAACATCACAGTATTCATTGTAGCTCGTCTTAAACTGCAGATTTCCTCCATATGATGTTTTGTATACATATTCAGTTTTCTCTCCAACTGTTGAATTAACAGTCTCACCTGCATAAGACGATAATGGATGTCCAAACAATATTATACATAAGCCTATAAACAATATCAGACTACCAATACAGTGTTGAGATTTCTTAAAATGCATAATTACATTACTCCTTCCATAAAACATCTCCAACAATTTGTATCCTTTGTTTAATCATAATCATTCTTAATAAAAATATCAAGTGATAAATTACTTAAACTGGCTATAGCTTATACCTCACGACGCCATTTCTTATAGCATTGTATTATATTTGTACGCACTTTGTGCGATGCTGTTATCAGGAGACAATATGAAGTGACCTCCAGTTTGTAGCAACGTGGATTTACCCATA
>CAJJPZ010000097.1 GCA_905193765.1 uncultured Eubacterium sp. | reverse complement strand
AGTCTACACATTTATCGTTTATGTTGAGTTTCTTGTTGTAAAGTTTCGTGAATTTGTCAGCAAAGTATCTCACCGCCGGCATTATATCTTCCTTGCGTTCTCTCAGCGGTGGTATCACGATTGGCACAACGTTCAGCCTGTAGTAAAGATCTTCTCTGAATTCGCCCTGTTCAACCAGCTTGTCCAGGGATTTGTTTGTTGCTGCGATAACACGTACATCGACGGATATTTCCTCCGTTCCGCCCACTCTCGTTATCTTCTTGTTCTGAAGGAAATGTAGCAGCTTGACCTGCAGTGCCATAGGCATCTCGCTGATCTCATCGAGGAGTATCGTCCCTCCATTGCTGACTTCCACGAGACCGGCACGCCCCTTCTTGTCTGCGCCTGTGAACGCACCGCTGACATAACCGAAAAGCTCCGATTCAAGGAGAGCCGGAGGTATCGCACCACAGTTGATCTCAGTCATCTTTTTGTCTCTTCGCTCGCTGGTATAATGTATGTACCTTGCCAGCAGACTTTTGCCGACGCCGGTCTCGCCGTCTATGAGTATCGTGGACTGTGTGTCCTTTATTATATCAGCCAGCCTCACGACATTCTGCATACCTTCGCTCACAGCGATGAGTTCCGGATAGACTCTGTTCGCAGTATCATCCTCGTGTATGTCCCTGAAATACTTTCCGATATTCCTTGTATCCTCCGTCAGCAGTGAATTAGTCATGACTCTGAATATCTCCCCGTTCTCATCCAGGATAGGTACTCCCGCCACAACGAATTCCCGCTTCCTGTTCACCAACTGCGGTACTATGACATTGCGCTTCTCCTTTAAAGCTATAGAGCATACGGAAGGCGAGAAGATATCATCTCCTTCTATGTCGGCCGTCATCCTTCCCAGTAGCTCATCCCTGTCAAGTCCTGTAGTCGTGGCAAAATACTGATTTATTCGCAGAGTCTTGCCCTCCGCATTGGCCAGATATACACTTGACGGACTCTGTTCTATCACCAGATTCAGTTCTTTGCTGGTGTCTATTATAGAGCATACCGCATCTATAAGTTCATCAGCGGTCTTCGGATCTTTCGGCAGGCTCTCGTATTCTGTCCTGGCAAAACCAAGCTTCTCGATCGCCGCAAGATATTTATCGTACTTGTTTCGAAGTTTATCGTTCAATGTGTCACCACCCGTCTTTTTTTATTCCTGTACTTTTATTGCCAAATATATTTTATGCAAATATCATTCCAGGTCTGTCGCCCCGGAGCTTTGAGTCATTTCGACTTGAATGCAAGTCATGATATGAAATTATAAGTCAGTTTCAAGTCATAATCAAGTCATCATGACTTGAAATACTGACTTTTCTTTTTATACAAAAAAATGCAGGGCATCATGCTCTGCATTGTAACTGCTATCCGGAAGTCATCCGGTATCATATTATTTTCTGTTTTTCAGACGTGCCGGACTGTTGAAGTAATATGCCACTGCTGCTGCCGTCACACCGGCAGTGAGTTTTGCCACGATCACGGGCACCATCACATCCGGCATATAACCGGCAACGAACCCAAGATGATCGCCGAACACATAGGCAGCCGATACCGAAAACGCTATGTTCATGATCTTGCCTCTGCGGTCCATATCGGATACCGTGGACAGCATGGGTATGCTGTTTGCTAGAGATACCAGCATGCCCGCCGAAGATGCCTCGTTTATCCCCAGGCATTTCCCGAATTTCTGCAGAGGCCCGCGACATATCTTCGTGATGACGGATACCATTGGAAATGCCCCCGCCAGCATCAGTGCAACATTGCCCACTATCACGAATACTTCAGGCAGGGGCTGTGTATTGCGTATCAGTTCCACGTCCAGCATGTAGTCCAGCATACCTGTAAGGAGCCCGAAAATACTCACTGCAACAACAGCTCTTCCGAACCACACGAAAACAGCCGTCATTATGTACTCGGAACGCCACATGCCGATGATTATTACAAGTGATATGAATGCGACAGGTATCGTATTCATTATGACCATCCTTAGATCAAGTCCTGCTGCGACGCCTCCTGCTATGACACCGACAGGTATCGTGGTCAGACCTGTCAGTATACCTCTGGCGAAGTACGTCCGGTCTTCCCTTTTTATGATCCCCAGTCCTACAGGTATCGTGAATACCACAGTGGCTCCAAGCATGGAACTGGTTATCATACCGCAAAGCACAGCTGCCTGCGGATCCTCCGCCAGCTGCGACGCCAGCGGAGCCGCGCCCATATCAAGTCCGAAAAAGATCCCGGCAAACATCGCAGGATCCGCCCCGGCATAACTGAAAACAGGCCCGACCAGCGGGTCGAGAAACTCTGCGATGGCAGGTGCCAGCACCAGAAGTCCGGTCATGGACAGAGTCATCGTGCCCATCGTCTGGATGCCCTCCTCGAACCGGCTGCCCAGACCCAGCCTGCTTCCGAATATGTAATCGATACCGCCGCATATTGCGAATACGACCATTATTGAAATTATGATATTATTTACTACATCCATTATCCACTTATCTGTTCTGTTTTACAGCGGACTTCTCCCATACGATGAAACCACCGCCGACTAATATGTCATCTTTATAAAAAACTACTGACTGTCCCGGAGTGACAGCTCTCTGAGGTTCAGCGAATTCTGTCGTTATGCTGCCGCTGCTGTCTATATTTATATGTGCTGCTGCTGGTTTAGATGCATAACGTATCTTCGCAGTGACTTCCATGCCGTTGTATTTCATGGCCTGATCACCGCATGTAGCTGTATCCTGCCCCATCAGTATATTCTGTGCCGACACTACCGTTGTTGTAAAAAGATCGTCATTTGAACCCAGCACAACTTCATTGGTACTGCTGTTTATAGCTGTCACGAAAGCCGGCTTTCCCAAAGCTATACCCAGCCCCTTGCGCTGGCCGATAGTGTAATGGGTGATCCCCCTGTGGCGGCCAAGTATATTGCCTGCTGCATCTGTGAAATCACCTTCCTGAGGTTTCACACCACGTCTTGCCAGAAAATCCTTGTAGTTGTCGCCGCTGTCGATGAAGCATATCTCCTGGCTGTCCTTAGCGTCGGCGTTTTCCAAAGCTTTGCTCCTGGCAAGTTTCCTGACCTCTTCCTTGTCCTCCACTTCGTTCAGCGGCAGCATAAGCCTTGAAATTGCCTCCTGACCCAGCCTGTACAGCATGTACGACTGATCTTTCCTGCGATTTGCTGCCATCTTTATATGCCACAGCCCTGATGCCTCATCATAAAACGTATCCGCATAATGCCCTGTGGCTATATGATATGCTCCTGTTTCATCTGCAGCATCCAGAAGTGTCCTGAATTTAACGTCAGGATTACATACTATGCATGGATTAGGAGTATGTCCACATGCATATTCCCTGCAGAAGTTACCTATAACGATATCATCGAACATATCCGCCACATTCCTGTATATAAAGTCTATACCCAGCTGCTCTGCTGCTTTCTCAGCTCTTTCTCTCAGCGGTCTGTATGTTGGAGAAGCTTCATCGTGTATATCAAAATACAGTCCGGTGACGTCATAACCTTTGTCCTTTAACAACAAAGCAGCGGTAGTGCTGTCCACTCCGCCGCTCAGTCCTAATATTACTTTGTTTTTATTCATCTTCTTCTGGAATGTCATGATGATCGTCTTCCTCCGCATCAGGATCGAATCCCTCGAGGCCCTTGTACTACTTGCCGTTCTTCTGCGCATAGTCATATATAGCTGACTTGATGGCATGTTCTGCCAGAACTGAACAGTGGATCTTTACAGGAGGAAGGCCCCCCAGCTCGTCCACGATCTTCTGGTTGGAAAGTTCCAGCGCTTCTTCTACAGTCATTCCTATGATCATATCTGTAGCCATACTCGATGATGCAATGGCACTGCCGCACCCGAAAGTCTTGAACTTAGCGTCTGTTATTTTATCAGTATCCTTGTCCACCTTGATCGTGATCTGCATCATGTCGCCGCATACAGGACTTCCGTATGTTCCTTTGCCGTCCGCATCCTCGATCTCACCTACATTGTGAGGATTCATGAAATATTCCATTACTTTATCGTTATATAATGACATTTGTTATTACCACCCTTTCATGCCGTTTACAGGTGAGAGTTCTCTCAGTCTCTCCACCACTTTTATCAGTACATCTACAACATAATCTATATCTTCTCTTGTCGTGAAATCACCTACAGTGAAACGTATAGTACCGTTCATCTTCGTTATCGACACGCCTATGGCGTCCAGTACATGGGACGGTGCCAGTGACTTTGATGAACATGCAGATCCTGTGGATACCGAGATACCGTTTCCGTTGAGGAGGAGAAGTATCGCTTCACCTTCTATATAGTCGAAAGATATGTTCAGATTTCCCGGATGACGCTTATCCTTAGGTCCGTTCAGCTGTACACCTGAAATGCTGCTTTCGATCTTCTCCCAGAAATAATTCCTGAGATCGGTGCTGTGTCTGATATGCTCGGACAATCCCTCCATTGCCATCTCTGCGGCCTTGCCGAATCCGACGATGCCGGCGGTATTCTCAGTACCGGCTCTTTTCTTGCTTTCCTGAGCGCCTCCGTGCATGAATGTGGATATCCTTATGCCTCTCCTCATGTAGAGTGCTCCGATACCCTTAGGTCCGTATATCTTGTGGGCAGACATTGAAAGGAAGTCGACCCCCAGGTCCTTGACATCGATAGGCACATTTCCCAGACCCTGGACTGCATCTGTATGGAAAAGCACGCCGTGCTTCTTTGCAACTGCCGCCAGTTCCTTTATCGGCTGTATAGTTCCGATCTCGTTATTGACCATCATGATGCTGATAAGCACCGTTTCAGGCCTTATAGCCTTTTCAAGTGTCTCAGGATGTACGAAACCCTCGCTGTCAACATCGAGATAAGTGACCTCAAAACCGTGTTTTTCGAGATATTCACATGTATGGAGTATCGCATGATGCTCTATCCTGCTTGTTATGATATGATTGCCTTTTCTTCTGAGTGCATCCGACGCGCCTTCCAGCACCCAGTTGTCGGCTTCTGTTCCGCAGGATGTGAAAAATATCTCTCTGCTGTCCGCATTGATCAGCTTTGCCACACGTTCTCTTGCTTTATCTATGCCGGCCTTTGCCTCCAGTCCCATGTCATACAGACTCGAAGGGTTGCCGTAGAATTTTGTATAATAAGGAAGCATTTCCTTAACAACATCTTCTTTAACAGGTGTTGTTGCTGAGTAATCAAGATAAACCTGTCTCATAATATATCTCCTGTCCGTTAATAGTTTAGTTATTTGGTATAATTTACTTTTCTATAGTATACCAATTTGATGAACTTTTCAACCTGTTTTATTTCAATTCTTACTAATTTTTTAGGATTTGATTCATGATCCGCTGCTGTATGTATCTTCATCCGGCTCGAACATCACAAGTTTCAAAGTCCCGCCGCAGAGCCTGGTACCGGCTCTGTATACAGCCGTCTCCCTGTGCAAACCTCTGTGATCCGAGTATACCCAGCATATCCTGCATTCATAACAGCTCGTACCGTATACAGATCCTGTTTTTTTGATCCCTGCGAATATCATGTCCTGTACCGGCTCGTAATCGGTATCCTCGTATGCTTTCAGCGACCCAAGGTCATCCGACAGGAGACTGCCGTCTTCGATTTCCATGAGCTCCGATTTTCCATCATCATATGTTATCCTGCCGCTGAGTACATTTTCCATTACAGCTGTCCGCTTTTCCAGCATCCTCCTGACCTCTGCAGTGCCGCTGTCCCGCACTCCTGTGAAGGAAACAAGTATCACACATATCAGTGCCGTAGCGACGACCGCTGCAGGTATCCTTGTCCTGAACCGAGCTCCCTTTCCCATTATAACCCGCTCCTTTCATTTTTATCTATATGATAAAATAAAAAGAGCGAGAAAAAAGCTGATTCCCGCTGTCGTTTTATTTCTATTTTTGCTGTTTGCTTTCCTGCTGCTTTCTGATATCTGCAAGTTCCTCTTCTGTGAGATCTTCAACGAACTTTACTCTGTTCAGATGACCCTTGAAATGTTCACGGAACTTTTCGATATACTCTTTTCTGAGAGAGTCCTGCTCGTTCTTTTCATCATCAGTCAGTCCTTCTCCCTTTGACTTTCTGGCAAGATGATTGATCCTGTCTATTTTGTCCTTTGATAACATTCTGCACCACCTTCATTTCTGATTTATATATTATCATTAATAATAATCCAGGTGGGCATGATTGTCAACACATCATTTTTCGACAGTTTCAGACTCATCCGCGCTGCCTGCTTCAGGCTCGCTTACATGTTTCCCTGTTATCGAGAAGATCACCCACTCCGCTATATTCACAGCATGATCGCTTATCCTTTCCAGGTACTTTGCTATCATGAGTATGTCCACAAAATACTCTCCCTGGTCTTTGTTCTCTGCGACTGCATTTATGAGGGCATCCTTCACTTCTATGAACAGGTCGTCCACGATATCGTCCATGCCGATGACTTTCTCTGCTATCGCCGTATCCTTTTTTACGAAAGAGTCCACACTTTTCGTAACCATATCTATCGATGTGGCTGACATCCTGTCTATGATATCGCAGCATATCGATCTGCTGCCATCTTTTATCGTCTTTGTTATCTCCGCTATATCATACGCTTGATCGCCTATACGCTCCATATCTGAGATCATCTTGAGTGCTGCGGACACGAGACGCAGATCCTTTGCGACAGGCTGCTGTCTCAGGAGCAGGTTGTAGCATATACCCTCGATCTCACGTTCCATATCGTCTATGATCTTATCTGTTTCAAAAGTCAGCGTTCTCATTTCATCGCTGTTTTCATTGAGCGCTTTCACTGCATATGATATCGCTTCCTCACAATGGTCTCCCATTGTTATAAGCATGCTGTTAAGGTTATCCAGTTCTTCATTGAATTTGTCACGCATCAGCCAAACCTCCCTGTGATGTAGTCTTCAGTCCTTTTGTCTTTCGGATCTGAGAACAGTTTCTGTGTATCGTTGAATTCTATTATCTCTCCCAGCAGGAAAAATGCCGTTTTGTCTGATATCCTGGCTGCCTGCTGCATGTTGTGAGTTACCATTATGATCGTGTAGTTTTTCTTGAGCTCTGTGGCCAGGTCCTCTATCTTTGATGTGGATATCGGGTCGAGAGCCGAAGTTGGTTCATCCATGAGTATGACTTCCGGCTCAACGGCAAGTGCTCTCGCTATGCAAAGTCTCTGCTGCTGTCCTCCGGAAAGGCCAAGGGCACTTTTGTTCAGCCTGTCTTTGAGTTCATCCCATATCGCAACGTCGCGAAGCGATTTTTCCACGATATCATCCAGATGCGCCTTCCTTTTTATCCCGTGTGTCCTCGGTCCGTAGGCGATATTGTCATATATGCTCATAGGGAACGGATTCGGTTTCTGGAAGACCATGCCGACTCTTTTTCTGAGATGGTTCACATCGATGTTGCCGTATATATCTTCTCCGTCCAGCAGCACCTTGCCGTCTATCCTGCAGTTTTCCACAAGGTCGTTCATACGGTTCAGTGACTTCAGAAGTGTGGATTTGCCGCATCCTGATGGTCCTATGAATGCTGTGATCTCTTTTTCCTTAACCTTAAGGTTTATATTTTTCAGTGCCTTGAATCCGCCGTAGTACAAGTCCAGATTTTCTATAGTAT
Source organism: uncultured Eubacterium sp. (assembly GCA_905193765.1). Taxonomy (GTDB): domain Bacteria; phylum Bacillota; class Clostridia; order Peptostreptococcales; family Anaerovoracaceae; genus Lentihominibacter. The sequence goes on along the minus strand of CAJJPZ010000097.1, from coordinate 267 downwards.
ATTTCTCCATTTTCAGTTACCTCATTGCTAATTTCTTTGCCAGCAGTCCCGATACAGCGTTGATCAGGATCACCAGTATCAGCAGTACCACTGCTGTTGCGAATGCCTCGTTCGTGTAAAGTCCCTCCGACAGGAGCGCATACATGTGGACGGACAGTGTCCTTGCTGAATCGAACAGGCTCCCCGGCACCTTTGCAACAGTACCTGCCGTGAATATCAGTGCGGCACTTTCTCCGACTATCCTTCCTATCGCCAGGATAACGCCTG
>CAJJPZ010000096.1 GCA_905193765.1 uncultured Eubacterium sp. | reverse complement strand
GCCTATTATCATTCTATTTCACCTCCAGAAGCTTGAGTAGCAGAGCTATCCTGATGTATTTACCGTTCAATACCTGATCGAAATAAGCAGCTCTCGGATCATCATCGACTTTTACTGAGATCTCATTGACACGGGGCAGCGGGTGGAGGATGCTCAGCGTCTCCTTTGCATTGTGCAGTTTTTCAGGAGTCAGTATGTAGCTGTCCTTCAGTCGAATGTAGTCCTGTTCGTTGAAAAAGCGTTCTCTCTGGACCCTTGTCATGTAAAGTATGTCCAGATCCGGCATAGCGCCTTCAAGATCAGTAGTCTCAACGAACTCTATGTTGTTCTTTATAAGTACTTCCTGCTTGATATAGCCCGGTATGTTCAGTTCATCCGGTGATATGAGCACGAATTTTATATTGTCGTATCTTGACATGGCGCTTATCAGCGAGTGGACTGTCCTGCCGAATTTCAGGTCTCCGCAGAGGCCTATGGTCATGTTGTCCAGCCTTCCCTTTTCACGGCTTATGGTAAGCAGGTCTGTCAGTGTCTGGGTAGGATGGTTGTGTCCTCCGTCGCCTGCATTTATTATAGGCACGATGGATCTTGAAGAAGCTACCAGCGGAGCACCTTCCTTGGGATGTCTCATCGCGATTATATCCGCATAAGCACCTACTGTCCTTATAGTGTCTGCTACGCTTTCTCCCTTGGCTGCGGAAGAACTCTGAGCCTCGGAAAATCCCAGAACATTGCCTCCCAGCTCGTACATGGCTGCTTCAAAGCTGAGCCTTGTCCTGGTGGACGGTTCGAAGAACAGAGTTGCAAGTTTTTTGCCGTGACATTTCTCACTGTACCTGTCGGGGTGAGCTATGATATCATTGGCAGTTTCTATCATTTCATCGATTTCAGCTGTAGTCAGCTCCATTATATCTATCAGATGTTTCATGTATGTGTATCCCTCCTTGTACCTTTTGATTATTTGTTTATCCAGTTCTCGTCCTGCGGATTGTTTCTGAATGCCATGAGTCTTTCAACGTCTGACTGTCTGATATAACCTGTCTCTGCTGCAGCTGCTGCAACGGCGTCGAAGTCGCTGAGACTGATATTCTTTACCTTCGCAGCGCTGAGTCTTTCCAGGCCTTTCTTCATACCGTAAGTGAATATGCTGACTATACCCAGCACTTCTGCGCCGGCTTCTCTGAGAGCTTCTACGACTTCTATCACGCTGCCGCCTGTCGAGATGAGGTCCTCGATGACAACGACTTTCTGTCCTTTTTCAAGTCTGCCCTCGATACGGTTGTTCCTGCCGTGGTCTTTTGCACCTGAACGCACATAACCCATAGGGATACCAAGGATATGAGCTGAGATAGCTGCATGAGCGATACCTGCAGTGCTGGTGCCCATCAGGACCTCGACGTCAGGATATTCCCTTTTTACCGTATCTGCGATGGCGTTTTCCACCATGTTCCTTACTTCCGGTGCTGTGAGTATCAGTCTGTTGTCACAGTATATCGGGCTTTTGATGCCGCTGGCCCATGTGAAAGGCTCGTCCGGTCTGAGAAAAACTGCTTCTATATCCAGCAGTGCTTTTGCGATCTGAGTTTTTATATCTGACATTTGTATTCCTCCTGAATCTTAAATAATATCTATCCTACGAATTCACTTATGCAGCGTTCATATGCACCGACAGGGTCTGCTGCCCCGGTGATGCTGCGTCCTACAACTATGTAGTCTGAGCCCAGCTCCTTTGCTCTTGCAGGCGTAGTGACTCTCGCCTGGTCTCCTTTATCATCATCAGCGAATCTCACGCCCGGCGTCACTGTCAGGAATTTGCTGCCGCAGATATCATGGACTCTGTCTGATTCCAGAGGGGAACATACGACACCGTCAAGGCCTGCATCCCTGGCGTTGCGGGCGTAATGTCCCACGACGTCTTCCATAGGCGCTTTTATGAGAAGATCATTTTCCATACGTTCCTGTGTAGTTGAAGTCAGCTGAGTCACTGCGATGAGCAGAGGTCTCGTTCCGTCAGGACGCACCAGTCCTTCAAGAGCAGCCTCCATCATTGCTTTCGTACCGCCTGCATGGACATTGCACATATCCACGTCAAGTCCGCTGAGGACGTTCATAGCTTTTTTTACTGTATTAGGTATATCGTGGAGTTTCAGATCCAGGAAAATCTTATGTCCCATGGACTTTATCTCCCTGATTATCGCAGGACCTTCTGCATAGAAAAGCTCCATGCCTATTTTCACATATGGTTTCTTATCTCCGAATTTCTTCAGGAAATCAAGAGTCTGTTCCTTGCTGCTGAAATCGCAGGCGATTATAACGTCTTTACCCATCAGTGTGCACCTCCAATTATATCTTTAAGATCTTTTATACCGTATTTATCCATCACTTTCGGAAGCTGCGCTGCTATATCCCGGCATATGTACGGATCAGTGAGATTAGCAGCCCCTATCTGTACTGCAGTGGCGCCTGCCAGCATCATCTCTATTACATCTTCTGCCGATCTGATGCCGCCGATACCGACCACCGGTATATCCACAGCCTCGTATACCTGATATACCATCCTCAGAGCCACCGGGAACACAGCAGGTCCCGAAAATCCGCCCATGACGTTGGCTATGACAGGTTTTCCTGTCTTCAGGTCTATCCTCATGCCCAGCATCGTGTTTATCAGGGAAAGTCCGTCTGCCCCTGCAGCTTCGCAGGCCTTTGCGATAGCTGTTATATCCGTGACATTCGGTGAAAGCTTGACTATGACAGGCTTCTTCACGGCTTTTTTCACAGAGCTGACTACCGATGCTGCAGCATCAGGATCTGTACCGAAGGCAAGTCCGCCGTGTCTGACGTTGGGACATGAAATATTCAGCTCCAGCCAGCCGATCTGGTCGCATGCATCAAGCCTTTTTGCTACCTCTGTATATTCTTCTATCGAGAAGCCGCCTATATTTGCCATAACTTTTTTATGTAAACATTTTGACAGTTTAGGCAGTTCTTCTTCTATGACTTTGTCCACGCCTGGGTTCTGAAGACCTATGGCATTTATCATACCCATCTCACATTCAGCTATCCTCGGTGTGGGATTGCCAAACCTCGGTTCCAGCGTAGTACCCTTGAAAGAAAAGCTTCCCAGACAATTTATATCATAAAGCTCGGCGAACTCATATCCGTATCCGAAAGTGCCGCTGGCAGCCATCACCGGATTGTCCATCTTTATGCCGCACAGCTCCACCTCGGTGTTCACTGACGTGATATTCTTTACTTCTCCCATATGATCTCACCCCTTTCCAGTACGGGACCCTCTTTGCAGATCCTTTTGTTACCATATTTCGTTTTGCATGAACATCCCATGCATGCTCCGAAGCCGCATCCCATACGTTCCTCGAAACTCATCTGTCCTCTGACCGACTCATCTGCAGTTCTGTCTATAGCCCTGAGCATCGGCTCCGGACCACATGTATATATGTATGTAAAATCCATATCTTTCAACGCATCCGTGACGAAACCCTTTATGCCGACGCTGCCGTCTGCAGTAGTCACGACAGGATCCAATCCCAGCTTCCTGAACTCTTCGATATAGAACACCTCGTCTGATGTGTTGAATCCCATGACTACGAACGGATGTCTGCCCGCTGCCAGCAGCGACTTGCAAAGACCATACATAGGTGGAACACCTGCTCCGCCTCCGATGAGCACCGGAGCATCACCGCTCACGGATATATCGAATCCATTACCCAGCGGCACAAGTATATCTAGGATACGTCCCTCTTCGTACCCGCTCATGGCTTCCGTCCCTCTGCCTACTGTCTTGTAGATTATCGTGATCCTGTTGCCATCCCAGTCACAGACCGATATGGGCCTTCTCAGGAAAAATCCGTCAAGTTTGATATTTATGAACTGACCGGGATTTTTTATGATATCGCTGCATCCGTCGGACATTCCCTCAAGAATCATCTCGTAAGTGCCTGCTGCGATCTGCCTGTTACCGGTCACTTTGTATTTAAGCTCTTTCATATACCCTCCTGCCGTCAAAATACGTTGCAATACATCTGCCTTTTACCGTCCAGCCTTCGAACGGCGTGCTCCTGCCTTTTGTAAGGAACTGCTGCGGATCTATATCATATGTCTCATCGAGATCCCATATGGAGAATCCAGGTCTTTCACTGCTGAGTATTTCACTGATCGTCATGACATCAATACCGAATCTTTTTCTCGGATTTATGTAAAACAGCTCGATAGTTTTCTCCAGGCTAACGCAGCCTGTTTCCACCAGCTTCGTATAGAAAACAGGGAAAGCCGTTTCAAGACCCACAATGCCGAAAGCACTGCCGGCAAAGCCTTTGCTCTTTTCTTCTATGCTGTGGGGCGCATGATCCGTTGCGATCATATCTATCGTACCGTCCTGAAGCGCTTCGATCAGCACATCTCTGTCAGTTGCCGCCTTTATCGGCGGATTCATCTTGAACCTGCCGTGATCCTGTATCTCGTCCCTTGTTATCGTGAGATAATGCGGCGCTGTTTCGCAGGATATATCAAGGCCTTCTGCCTTGCCCTTCCTCACAAGTTCCACGGATTCTTTCGTAGAAATATGACATACATGGTAGCTGCAGCCTGTCTTCCTGACAAGTTTCAGGTCACGCTCAAGCTGTTTCCATTCCGTCTCGGCGCTGTCCTTGGGATATCTTTCGTCCTCGCAGTGGGCCACGATCATTTTACCCAGTTTTTTAGCCCTGGTCATGGCTTCCTCCATCATATCATCGCTTTCGACTCCACGGCCGTCGTCGCTGAAAGCTATGACATCATCGGCCATAGCCTCAAGATCAGCCATCTCTTTACCTTGTTCACCTACAGTTATGGCACCATAAGGTCTGACACGGACGATGGCATCTTTTTTTATGGCATCAAGCTGGACATCCAGGTGCTCCCGGCTGTCAGGACACGGATCCAGATTCGGCATGGAAAATATATCCGTGAAGCCCCCTGCTGCGGCTGCCATAGTCCCGGTTTTCACAGTCTCCTTATATAAAAAACCCGGCTCTCTCAGATGTACATGTACATCTGTAAAACCGGGAAAAATATAATAACTTGAAAAATCGGGAAATGCAACACCAAGAGAGGCCAGTCGCTCTCTTACAACATTATCTGCATCTGAAATTCTTAAAAAATGATCATTGATGTTTCTCATATCTACTCTCCTGTTTTCAGGCATTTTTACTATTAAACCATATATAATATACACTTGTCAAGGTAAAAAGGCAAGGATATGTTATAATAAAAAAGTGTACAAGATGTGCTTTCTTGCCTTTCTGTCCGAAGAGCTGCAAGGCGATTCGCAAGACAGAACGGACAGCGTAGGCAAAGCCGTAGGAGCGAACGCAGTGAGCGTTGAAGCTCCGCCAATTTCTCTACGAGAAATTTCCTATGCTATCAAAAAAGCAGAAAATCTATTTATCGGTAGTGAGGAGTAAAATCATGAAAAAAAACAGACTGGGTAATACAGATCTCTACGTTTCGCCTGTGGCTTTCGGTGTTATGACCATGGGCAGATCGCAGCTGGATCTTCCTCTTGATGAGGGGGCGGAGCTCATACGGTATGCTTTTGCGAAAGGCATCAATTTCTTCGATACGGCGCAGTACTATGAGACCTATCCGTATATCAGAGAGGCGTTCAGGGCTCTCGGCACATCCGCATCAGATGCAGGCAGACCGGTGATATGCACCAAGTCACTGTGCCTGTCATACGAGGAGATGGAGTATGCCATAGAAGAAGCATTAAGAGAAATGGGGATCGACAGGATCGATATCTTTCTTCTCCATGAAGTCAGACAGGATCCTGACTGGGAAAGTCGCAGCGGCGCATGGCAGTGTCTGCAGGACTACAAGGCCAGCGGCGTCATAAAGACTACCGGAGTGTCCACTCACCATGTTGATGTGGTTGAGAAAATGACCGATATAACGGAATGTGATGTGGTGTTCCCTCTTATCAATTTTGCAGGTCTCGGCATACGCAAGGGCGACGGCTATGGCACTGCTGACGAAATGTCCGAAGCTATAAGAAAATGTAGCGGCGCAGGCAAAGGTATATTCGCAATGAAAGCCTTCGGAGGCGGAAACCTTACAGGAGACTATGTCAAAGCTCTGGATTATGTGTCATCACTGAAAGGTATAGACTCCATCATGGTCGGGATAGGTAAAAAAGAAGAAGTCGACAGGATCATAGAATATACAGAAGGTGTTCTTCCGAAAGACTACAGGCCTGACATCAGCGGCAAAAAGATCCGCATCGATACAGGAGACTGTGAAGGCTGCGGCAGATGTATAGAAAGATGCCCCAACAAGGCCATCGCATGGAATGAAGACGGTCTTGCAGCAGTGGATCACAGCATATGTCTCACCTGCGGATACTGTGCGCCGGTATGTCCTGTGAGAGCCATCATTCTGTGGTAGACAGAGATAAATACAGAGAAGCCCCCGTTATATGAGGACTTCTCTTTTTTCTGTCATGTTCTGTTGTTTTACTGCATCATGCAGCGACTTTATTATCATTCAGCATTTCGTCACTGCTGAGCTTTCAGTCTCTGTTCAGCGGCTTTGCTGTCCCTGACCATTCCGACGATATCTTTACCGCCAAGGATAGCCATGATGAATATCATCACTATGCCTACTCCGAATGCTGCCCATGTCATTGCAAGACCCAGAGCTTCCACATGGAATCCAAGTGAAAGGATGTAGTGACCTGCGAAGATGATGATGACGCCGACCCAGAAAGCTTTCCATCCTGCTGTATCGGCACCGAGCCATCCGAAGAGTCCTTTGCCGTTGCATTTTTCCGATTCAGGTATGAGTTCGGACTCTCTCATCTCTCTGCCCAGCTCTATCCAGCTGGTCTTCTTTGCCTGCTCATATTCAGGTTTCGTGCAGAGGCTGACGATTATCATCAGAGGTATGGACACAGCCACGCCTATATGTACTGCGTGGAAACCGTGCATCAGTGTTCCCGGGTTTCCTGTGGTGATCCAGGCATACATCGCCCATGCCAGACCTGCCAGTGCTCCGCCTACTGTGGACGCCAGAGCACCTGCCGTAGTGGACCTTTTCCAGAACCATGCGCTCATTGTAGTTGCAAACAGTCCCGACAGACAAAGTGCCTGAGCCAGTACCCACAGAGGTACAAGTATAGGGAGCCAGAGTGCAGCCACTATACCTATAACAACTACGACTACAACAGATATCCTGCTGGCACGGAGCGCCTGCTTGTCAGTGGCATTCCTGTTTATAAAGCCCTGGTAGATATCTTTGGTTATGATCGTTACTCCGTTCATCGCGAATGACGAACCGCATGATATTATGGTCATCAGAAGTCCCACCAGGATGACTACGCCTACGAATACATTCGAATTGTTTATCGTGAACCACGCATAGAGACCGTCACCTGAAAGGCCCTCAGGAACTGTTATCTTGCCTAACGTAGCTCCCACAAGTATAGCCATTCCTGCCAGGAACGGGAGCACATTGTAGTATGATCCGCCCAGTACAGCCAGCATTCCGTTGGAACTTACCTTCGGAGTCTTTCCTACATATGCCCACATGTACATCCATGGGTCGGCCAGATAGAATATGCCTAAAGTAAGCGCATATGTAGTGAATACTGATGTATCCAGTGCAAAGAAATTCGTGAATGAGTCCGGCAGTATCTGGTAGAATGCATCCGATACTTCTGTAGGATTTCCTGCCACCATCTTGTATGCGATAGCCGCAAAAAGAATGATTCCGATAGCCTGCAGTATCGACTGGAACCACTGAGTGATGAGAGCCGAATACTGTCCTGCTGTAACCAGATATAAAAGTATGATGATAGATGAAACCACTACTCCGAAGGTTATGCTCGTATCGAATACCACCGTCATCGACGTTGCGATGGCCAGAAACTGCATGCCTGTGAGTATCGTAGGCCTGAGCAGGGATACCAGTGCCGATGGGACCCTCAGCTTATCCCCATATCTTTCACATATAAAGTCTGTTATGTTTTCGGCACCTTTTTTCCTGCCGAAGTAGTTCAGCCTTCTGTAGACCAGTACAGTGAAAAGTGCGC
>CAJJPZ010000095.1 GCA_905193765.1 uncultured Eubacterium sp. | reverse complement strand
ACATATTCAGCCAGAGCCACACATCCGTCATTGGCACTGGCCATTATAACCCCTTTCAGGAGTTCTCTGACCGTATGCTGCTCTCCCGGTTCCATGTACATCTGACTTCCGCCCATTCCTGCCGCACGTTCCGAAACGGTCACCTTGTCTTTGAGACTGATCCTGCCGGAACTGCATGCCTCCATGATCAGCAGAAGAGTCATGACCTTGGTCACCGAAGCCGGAGGCAGGTGTTTGTAAGGATTTTTCTGATACAGCACCCTGCCGCTGGTTCCGTCTATAAGTACGGCTGCTTTGGCATGTATCTTCAGCCTGTCACCGTTTCCTGACACATCTGCCTCTCCCGAAACCGGCCTGGCTGTATCTGCGATGTTAATACTGCGTTTATACGTGCTGAATTTGCCGATGCCCATAAAACTTCCTGTAATGACCACCGCTGCAGCCAGCATGAGACACAGCGCTTTCTTTCCTTTTCTGATTTTCCCCGACACAGCAAAACCCCCTTTTCACTTAAATGTATGCTGATGCCGGGTAAAAATTCCGTTTATGTTCTATTTTATTATCTCTGTATGTTCGCCTGTAACTCTCTCTGCCGAACCTGCTTCCGTATCCTTTTTGAGATCTATCTTGCCGTTTTTCAGTCTGCTGAATATCTCTTTATAAGCATCGCTGCTGAAAGTACTGAACCGACTGTTTTTCATCTGCAGCTTGACTCCATCGTTCTTCGCCGCATAGTTGAATGCTGTCCCGCCTGTGAATTTGCCCGAAGCATAGTCACGCAGGACATTTTCCACTGCGGATGAAATATTCTTTTCCGCTGATGTGATCACGGTCTCTGAAAGGCTGCTCTGGTCGACGTCAACACCTATGACTTTACCGTCGGCAGCTTCCGCCGCATTCATGACCGATCGTCCCATGGCACCTCCGCATGCGAATATCACCTGTGTGCCCTTCTTATACCACTTTTCAGCCGTCTTTTTCACATCATCGGATTCATCGAATGTGCCCGCATAGCTGTATCTGATGCCGACTTTTTCTTTCATGTCTGCTTCTGAAGCGGCAGTTTCGGCTCCCTGTACGAAACCATACCCGTATCTCTTTATCGAAGGCGTTTCCTTTCCTCCCATGAATCCAAGCTGAGTATATCCATCCTTCACGGCTGCATAACCTGCCAGGAAACCTGCCTCCTCTTCTGCGAACATTATACCTATCATATTGCTGCCCATCTCATACTTGTCATTTTTATCATGAGGCATACCGTCAATGAGCAGGAACGATATATCCGGATACTTTTTCTGTGCATCATAAGCCGCAGTCTCAAAATCACTTCCGGCAAATATCACAATGCCTGCACCGTTGTCCACTGCTGTTTTAACACTGGCAAGATAAGCATCCCTGCTGTTTTTTTCCGAAGTATAGTACTGACACGTGAGTTCCTTTTTCTCGCAGAATGAGCTTACGCTTTTCCATGTTTTCTGGTTGAATGCACCGTCTTCGACATCCTTGCCGCTGATAAGCATCGCAACCTCATATACTCCGCTGTCCTCCGGCTTGTCCGCTTCCTTGCTGTCCCCGCACGATACGGTGAACATCATGGTGCACAGCAGCACCATCACTGCTGCAAATATACGTTTCATCCACATTCCTCCTTCCGCTGACCTTGGATCACTGCCGGTCCCGCTATCTGTCCGCAGATGTTCTGTCCACGATACCTTTTATCAGATCCGGCACTTCCCTGACGGCAGCATTTACTTCAAACACGCTGTTCATCTCTTTCTCCGCTGCCAATACCCTGAGTTCATCATTTCCGCATACCGTACAGAGGACATCGCCGCACTGGACTTTGTCCCCCAGCTTCTTTTTAAGTATGATACCTGCGGAAAGATCGATTTCATCATCCTTTTCCTCGCGCCCTGCTCCGGCATGCTGCGACGCCAGACCCACTCTCATTGCATCCAGTCCTGTCACATATCCGCTGCGCTTAGCCTTTATATCTTTCTTTATTCTGCTCGCAGGCATCAGTCCCGAATCCTTTGTTATATCAGGATCTCCACCCTGACCGCTGACAAGAGTCCTGAACTTTTCAAGAGCACTTCCGTCTTCTATCGCCTGCATGGCCATCATTATCCCTTCCCGTGGTGCACGGGCTTTCTTCCCCAGATATATCATATATCCTGCAAGGGTCACAGACAGTTGCGTTATATCTTCCGGACCCTGGCCCTTGAGTACATCTATCGCTTCAAGGACTTCGAGACTATTCCCTATCGCATTTCCCAGCGGCTGTCTCATATCGGTGATCAGCGCGATGGTCTCTCTGCCTGCAGAATTACCGATCTCCACCATCATCTCTGCCAGCTTCTCTGCATCCTCCCGCGTCTTCATGAATGCACCGCTGCCGCACTTCACATCCAGGAGTATCGCATCTGAACCCGCCGCCAGCTTTTTACTCATTATGCTGGATGTTATCAGACTGAGGTTCTCTACAGTGCCGGTAACATCTCTCAGAGCATATATCTTTTTGTCAGCAGGCGCTATATGTCCGGTCTGGCCTATGACGGCTATACCATTCCTGTTAACGAGATCCATGAACACTTCACGTTCGATGGAAGTCCTGAAGCCGGGTATCGACTCGAGTTTGTCCACAGTGCCTCCCGTGAACCCAAGTCCTCTTCCGCTCATTTTCGCCACCGGCACTCCGCATGCTGCTGCAACAGGTCCGACTATCAGCGTGGTTTTATCGCCTACTCCGCCAGTACTGTGCTTATCCACTTTGACGCCTCTGATGCCGCTGAGATCGACGATGTCTCCCGATACTCTCATGATGTCGGTCAGATCCACAGTCTCTCTTTTGTTCATGCCACGGAAATACACTGCCATCAGGAAGGCCGACATCTGATAGTCAGGAACACTGCCTGACGTATATCCGTCCACGATGTATTTGATCTCATCCCTCGAAAGTTCATATCCGTCTCTTTTTCTGGTTATTATGCTCACTGTGTTCATGGTTCCGTTTCCTTTCTGCCGCTTCATGTCACGGCTTCATCAGCAGGGGCCTGCAGTTCAGGTAATCCAGGGAAACCAGCCTGTAATCTACTCCGTGATGGTTTCCCATTATGGTGTTCCTGAATCCGTCTTCTCCGTGTATATGTCCGTATATGACATTCCTGACGCCATAGTCCTCGAAGACCTGCTGGAATGCCGAAAATGAAGATGTCCTTGAAACCGGCGGATAATGAAGTACTCCCAGTATCTCGCCCTCTCCGTTCATGACTGCCTTAGCGCTCTTCAGAGAATTTTCAAGTCTGAGGAGTTCACGTTTGTATATCTTCATATCCGCTTCCGTGAAGTCATCGTTGTCCGGAGTTATCCATCCTCTCGTCCCGCACATATATATGCCTTCTGCATAATAGAAATCGTTCTGCACAAAAGTCATGCTGTCATACATTTTATTCAGTTTTGTTATACCTGACCACCACAGATCATGATTGCCCTTGAACAGCACTTTATGACCGGGCAGATCATCCACCCAGTCAAGATCATATTTCGCTTCTTCAAGTTTCAGCCCCCATGATATATCACCGGGCACTATCACTGTGTCTTCAGGTCTGATCATCGATCTCCAGTTCAGTTCCAGACGTCTCCAGTGGTCATACCACCGGTTCCCGTATATATCCATCGGTTTACTTATACCGGGTGCAAACGAAAGATGGAGATCAGCTATGGCATAAATACTCATAAATCAGGTACTCCGCTGTTTCTTATCTTTTTATATCATTGATGTATCTTTCTGTAGTTTCTGTTTCGGAGACATTTTTCAATGCTCTCTGTATCTGTCTGGTCCTTACGCCCACCAGCTCGTCCAGCTCCTTCTGAGCCTGAGTCATCTTGAGCTGTGTCTTCTCGAGGACTCCTCCGAATTTGCTGAATTCATCCCGCACTTTCGAAAGGGTGTCCCAGACTTCTCCCGATCTCTTCTGCAGAGCTATCGATCTGAATCCCATCTGGAAACTGTTCAGCATCGCCGCCATGGTCGTCGGTCCTGCCACATTGATATGATAGTCTCGCTGAAGTGTCTCCACGATGCCAAGCCTGAGCACCTCTGCATAAAGGCCCTCGAAAGGAAGGAACATTATCGCAAACTCCGTGGTCTCGGGAGGCTGGATATATTTTGTCCTGATATCCCGCGCCGCCTTTATCACTGCATTCTTCAGTGCATCAGAAGCGGCTTTTATCAGATCTCTGTCGCCTGTATCATATGCATCTGTGAGATGTATATATGCATCCGCAGGAAATTTCGAGTCTACAGGCAGATACACAGGTCTCATTCCGTCTCCCGGGAATCTGACCGCGTATTCGACACGTTCGCTGCCACCTTTTACAGCTACGTTCTCGTCATACTGATCCGGAGAGAGTATCTGGGCCAGTATCGCCCCCAGCTGTATTTCACCGACTATGCCCCTGGTCTTGACATTGGAGAGAACTTTCTTCAGATCACCTACTCCTGCCGCAAGAGTCTGCATCTCTCCGAGGCCCTTTGTGACCTGCTCAAGCCGTTCACTGACCTGCATGAAGGATCTGCCGATCCTGTCCTCCAGCGTCTTCTGCAGCTTTTCATCCACGGTATTCCTCATTTCGGTGAGCTGGCGGTTGTTCTCTTCGGTCATCATCGATACTTTGTTTTCCATGGAGATCCTTATGTTTTCCAGTCTCTGTTCGATGCCCATGGATGTGTCTGCCAGCTGACGGTTCAGATCGCTGAGCCTTCTGCTCTGCACATTCACAGCTTCACGCTGGTTCTGCGAGAGTATGTCGCTGAGATTCCTGACACTGCTGCCCACGGTCTCGATAGTTTCCTGACGTGAACGTTTTATCTCCTCACGCAGTTCGCGCCGAAGCGCTGTCATATCTCCCCCGTATCCGCTGCGTCCGGAAAGTTTCACAAGTATCACTACCGCAAGCACTGCAATGATGATCATCATTATGAATAAACCTGTTATTATAAAGCCTGAATCTCCCATTTAATATCCTCTTTCTTTTGATCTGTCATCTGAGGAGTGATTTGATAACTTCCCCTGCAATTATAAGTCCTGCCACTGACGGCACGAAAGACACGCTTCCCGGCGTACGGGATCCGGTCTTTACCGGTTCTTCCTCTGAATATACGACCTTAAGTCCATGCACTCCTCTTTTGCGCAGTTCGTGTCTCATCACCCTTGCCAGCGGGCATACCCTGGTCTTTTCTATATCGGCGACTCTGAATGCGGTGGGATCCAGCTTGTTGCCTGTTCCCATGGATGATATGATCGGAGTCCCCTCCCTGAAAGCCTTTTCAGCAAGGGCTATCTTGCCGGTGACATTGTCTATCGCATCAATGACATGATCATATTCTGAGAAATCAAAACGATCTGCTGTATCAGGCAGGAAGAAACATTCTTCCGCTACCACCATGCATTCAGGATTTATATCCCGTATACGCTCTGCGATGACTTCTGCCTTGGGTCTTCCCACTGTGCTGTGCAGAGCCGGTATCTGTCTGTTTATATTCGTTATATCGATGCAGTCTTTATCGACTACGGTTATGCTGCCTATCCCTGCTCTTGCAAGTCCTTCTGTCACATAGCTGCCAACGCCGCCTACGCCGAATATTATCACCGACGATTGCCTGAGTCTGTTGACACCATCTTCTCCAATCAACATTTCAGTCCGCCTGTACTGATTTTCCATAATGTGACCTCCGCTGATCCGCTGCCTTTACACCGGCAGCTTTTAAACAAGTCTGTCTATAACTCTGTATACTGTATCTGATGAAAAACCGCGGCTTGCAAGACGCCTGCCTATCCTGCCTCTGAGTTTCTGTTTCTCCGCATAGTCCAGGCCGCTGACATCTGTCCCCGCAGTCATCTGCCTGCCTATATCCATGGCAAGCTCGAACTGATCAGGCTTCGTATCCAGCATTTCATATGCTTCTTCTATGATATCCTGATCTATTCCTTTGTTTTTCAGTTCTCTTTTTATCCTGAACAGGCCTCTGCCTTTGCTGAATGCGTACTCATAATACAGCGTAGCATAGTTCAGATCATCTATATAGCCGTATTGCTTGAATTCATCCACCACCTCGGATATATCACCACTGCTGTATCCTTTATCAGTGAGATGTTTCCTCAGCTGTGCCTCGGTACGCATCTTTATATTTATATAGCCTGCTGCTCTCGTCCTTATATCCACCTGCTTCTGTCCTCCTAAGACTTTTTCATGCCGCTGAGGCTCATGCCTACGACGCCTGCTATGATCAGGAGCGTACATACGATGTGATACCACATCAGCGGTTCACCGAGAACGATGACTCCTGCCACGATCGATATAGCCGTGGATACATTGCCGAATATCGTCGCTTTCACAGCCTCCATCTTGCTGAGCATGTAGCTCATCAGATATGCCGACAGCAGTATGCATCCGACACCCAGATACGCACCGGAGATGAACACTGACGGCTTCGCCAGAGGCATGAAATAATCAGTCAGAGAATCGCCCTTTACTATTCCTGCCACCAGTGCAGCTATGTTGAATGCTACAGTACCCAGAATAATTATAGTGAATGTTATCTCCATAGGCTGATAATCGTTCCTGGCATATCTCATGAAAACATTGCTCAGCGCCATTGCCAGACTGGAAAGCACCAGCAATACCGTTCCCAGAGGATCTATGGTGACATCAGTCGCCCCCATTATGATCATCACCAGCAGCGCCAGCACTGTAAGACATATGAACACGGTTTCCAGCCATGTCGATTTTTCATTAAGGAAAATCGATGCGATGATCTTCACCGCGATAGGGATCACCGCAAAGATTATCGCTCCTTCCACTGACGTCGAGAACAGCAGTCCCACCACCTGCAGTGCCATGAACCCTACATAGAATGCAGCTGTGAGCATGAGCTTGCCCTTAGGTTTGTGCTTTATATCTACTTTTATCAGCCTGCAGGCAACGAGTACCATCACAACTATGAACGCAAAATCATACCTGTAGCACAGCACCTTGATGCTGTCCGCGTTCATCTGGCATATTTTCACCGCAAGGAATGAAAAACCCACCAGTACCGAAAAAAATATGGCTGCGATATAGCCTTTCTTCAGGTCGTTTCTTCTCTGCAGCTCCTGTTCACTTTCTTTTATCTCTGTCTTTTCGTGCAGCATGCGCAATACATTCCTTTCTCCAGCTGAAACTCTGTAAATTCAACATCTTCTCTGTCTGTTACTGATACCTTATTCAGGACTCCAGCCAGTCCCGATCCCAGATATTTGCCGTAGGCTTCCTTTCTGGCCCATATCCTGAAGAACTGATCGCTCCCGCCATCCTTTACCATCCCAGCCTCTTCTTCAGTGAAATACCGTCTGCTCACAGCATCGATGTTCGCCCGGTTCTCCTCCTGCACATCCACGCCTACAGGAGCATCTCCCACAAGACATACGAAGTATCTCCCGCTGTGGCTCACTGAAAAGGAGATGCCAAAACTCTCGTCTATATATGGCTTGCCTTTTTCTGTCCGCATTATGACAACGTCATTTATACCTTTTTCACTCAGTATATCCCTTATGAGCAGTTCCGTCAGTTTCCTGCCTTTCGATCCGGGATATGTGTCCCGGAAATCTTCAATAATAAACAATTCCATATCATTATCAAAATGGCGGAACAAAATGTACCGCCATTCACTTATCCCTGTGTATTAAGACTTTATTCCTGATCTTCCTTCATTCTATCGAGTATTCTCCTGTACCCTTCGGCTCCGTATACGAGGCACTTGTTTATCCTGCTTATCGTCGCCGTGGACGCCTTGGTTATGCCCTCGATCTCGCTGTATGTCTTGTTTTCAGACAGCAGCTTCGCCACCTGCAGTCTCTGCGCTATGGCATGTATCTCATTTATCGTGCATATATCTTCAAAAAATCTGTAGCAGTCCTCCTCATCTTCCAGCAGAAGTATGGCTCTGAACAGCTCGTCGATATCATCTCTTTTGAATTTAGAATCGTATGCCATTGACTGACTCCTTTCGATTTCCGGTAATTAACAGAAATATTATATCATCGCTGTGATTTACCGTCAAGAAATACTTTAGCAACTTAAAGCGCTGCTAGAACAGACTGAGGGCTTTATCCAGCTGTGCATCCTCTTTGCTGTCGTCGCTGTTCTTCACTGCATAGTCAGGCTTCAC
>CAJJPZ010000094.1 GCA_905193765.1 uncultured Eubacterium sp. | reverse complement strand
CCTTCCGGCAGATTCAAAATCAGCGAGGGCATCTTTTCTCATTTTGACCTGCTTGGCCAGAATGGACGCAATCCCTGCATCATCGATTTCTTCCCTGTTATCTACTTCAAACTGCTTTATAGCAGCTCTTACAAAACTTATGGTCTCTTTCCTGACCACCTGTTTGTTTTTCATTGCTTCCTTAAAGTCAGCATTAAGTCTTTCTTTTAAGGTCACTTACAACACCTCGGATCTGTCGTCCTCAGACTGCATTAGTACTTCTTAGCCTTTTTTCTTGCAGCTTCAGACTTTTTCTTTCTCTTTACGCTTGGCTTCTCGTAATGTTCTCTCTTTCTGAGTTCTGACATCACACCATCTCTTGCACAAGATCTCTTGAATCTCTTTAATGCGCTTTCCAAGCTTTCATTTTCTCTTACTATAACCTGTGCCATTTCCTGTTTCACCTCCTGACTTTATCTAAATCATTTTAAACCATCAGAACGGCTTGCTTATAACGTTGCTATTATACTATTTTATGGCATTTTATGCAAGGCTTTTTTGCGACTTCCGCTCTGTAATATGTTTAGCCCGGAGGCCATGTGAGTTTTCTCCTGCCGAGAAGGTGGAAATGCAGATGCTGTACAGTCTGAAGTCCGTCCTCGCCGCAATTGTTAACCAGGCGGTAGCCGTTCTCAAGACCGAGATCCGCAGCTATTTCTCTGACTTTCAGCATTATATATCCCAGCAGCTCGCTGTCTTCCTCCCTGACATCATCCAGTGAAGAAATATGTTTCTTCGGGATTATCAGTACATGGACAGGCGCCTGCGGATCGAGATCTTTGAAGCAGAGGATTTTGTCATCCTCGTATACCTTTTCCGAAGGTATCTCACTCTGTGCGATCTTGCAGAATATGCAGTCACTCATAACTTTCACATCCTTTCTGTACCTTATGTATTACTCTGATATTATCACAAAGACATGCCTTTTACAAGACTATCTCTCCTGTCATACCATCCCTGCAGATCCCTGTGAGCCTGACTTTTACAAAAGTGTTCAGCAGCCCGTCCGCTTCAGCTGCATCATCCAGTTTTATATAGACTTTTGTATAATTGCCCGTATAACCTGTTATCATATGGCCCGTCTGATCCGTTTCCTCAGCAAGGACACTCTCTGTCCTTCCGATATTTTTTTCAAAAAACTCTTCTGAAACTTTTTCGCCGACGCGATGCAGAGTCTCGCTCCTCCTGTTTTTCACCTCAGGCGCTACATGTCCCTTCATACCGGCGGCTTTGGTGAAAGGTCTTTTGGAGTATTTGAAAATGTGAGTCCTGCAGAACCCGCATTCTTCCACCAGACTGCAGCTGTCATTGAAGTCCGCTTCTTTTTCCCCCGGAAACCCCACGATTATATCTGTGGAGATGCCGTAGCAAGGATCGAAGCTGCGGAGTGATTTCACGATGTCAATATACTGTTTCCTGTCATACGGACGGTTCATGTCTTCAAGAACACTGTTGCTGCCGCTCTGTGCAGAAAGGTGCAGATGGTGACAGAGCCTGTCATATTTCATCAGACCTTTTACATAATCTGCATTGACTACTGCTGGTTCCAGCGAACTCAGTCTTATACGAAAATCACCCTCCAGAGAATCAAGTGCCGCGATCACCTTTTCAATACCGTAAATACCATCTTCAGCCTCATCTGCGCACTTGTCTTCCATACCGTAAAGTGCCGTGTTTATGCCTGTCAGGACTATCTCCCTGAATCCACCTGCGATCAGAGCCTGTGCTTCTTTTACTATATCCTCAAGTGCCCTGCTGCGCACTCTCCCCCTGGCATAGGGGATAACACAGTATGAGCAGAACCTGTTGCACCCCTCCTGTATCTTGATGTACGCTCTTGTCCTGTTCTCGGTGCTCGTGACCATGCCGGTCTCATCATATACATCCAGTTCTTCATAACCTCTTATATGCACCTGTTTCATGCCTGTTTTCAGATACTCGCTGACGTGATCCGCGATGTGACTTTTCTCATTGGTGCCGGCGACTATATCCACGCCTTCCACTGCAGATACCTCCTCAGGGCTTATCTGTGCATAGCATCCTGTGACGACCACAATGCTGTCGGGATTCACCTTTTTCATACGTCTTATGTACTGACGCGATTTCTTGTCCGCGACAGCCGTCACCGTGCATGTGTTTATTATATATACATCTGCAAAATCACGCTCGTCCACGACTTCACAGCCTCTGGATCTGAAATCCTCCGCTATGGCCTCGGACTCATACTGGTTGACTTTGCAGCCCAGTGTATGGAATGCTATTTTCATACTGTCCTCCTGAAAAATGATTCTTTTAAAGTATAACACAGGTGGGATATACATAAAACAGCTAAAAGAATCATATTTTTAATCATTGCAGGCAAGGGATATTAACCATAAACATATTGTAGTAGGAGGATATATGAATAAACGAAAAATGAAGGCAGCCGGCATACTGTCTGTTGCTGCATGTGTCATACTGTCAGCCGTATTTTCACTTCTGATGGGCACGTCGCCGGTCACAAAGGACCGGAAAATATCCGATCCCTCCGAGGATATAAAATGGGTGGATTTCGATATACCTTATGAAGTCATGAAAAAAGCCATGGATATCGACATCGAAAGCTATGACGAAAAGATACATATAAGCTGGAAAGATATACTGGCATATCTGGGCGCCCGGTATGGCGGGGATTTCAGCCGGTATTCCGAAAAGGACATGGACAGCTTCACCGAGGCTCTTCGAAAAGGCGACAAGCTTTCCGACATAACCGGAGATATGAAATACTACCCGTACTACAGCAAAGCATATGATGCTGTGCTGGGAGGTTTTCTCGGGGAATATCAGCTGGAGATACCTGACAGCAACGGCAGGATGTCATGGAAAAGAGTATACGGTCTCAAAGCTTTCTTTCCACTTGCTGAAGGATTCGCTTACTCTGACTTCGATGATTTCGGTCAGAACAGGAGTTATGGATACAGCAGGCAGCATCTGGGTCATGACCTTCTGACATCATCCGGTACGCCAGTCATCAGCGTGGAAAGCGGCATCGTGGAAGCCATGGGATGGAATCAGTACGGAGGCTGGCGTCTGGGTATAAGGAGCTTCGACAAGAAAAGATATTACTATTACGCGCACCTGCAGAAGGATCATCCTTTTGCAGACGGGCTTTACATAGGCGCTGCAGTGAAAGCAGGCGACATCCTGGGATACACCGGACAGACAGGCTACAGCCTCAGCGAGAATACAAACAATATCGACACTCCTCATCTCCATTTCGGGATGCAGCTCGTATTCGATGAAGACGCCAAGGACAGCGACACCCAGATATGGATAGATCTTTACGATATCACCCGTCTCCTTTCCGCACACAGATGCAGTGTCGAACGTGATGATAAAACAGGGGATTACAGACGCAGGTACAGGTTTGCCGAAGAAAACCCATATCTCCGCGAGATACAGGCCTCAGCCGGTACATCTGACAGAGACAAGGTCCGTCTTCCGGTGGTGATGTACCACAGCATACTCAAAAATCCCGTAAAAAAAAGTGAATATGTCGTATCTCCCGATCTTCTTGAAAAAGACCTGAAATACCTGAAAAAGAAAGGCTATACGCCTGTGTTCATGAAAGATGTCATAGCATATGAAGAAGGAAAAGGAACGCTCCCCGCAAAGCCGATCGTACTGAGCTTCGATGACGGATATTACAACAATTACTACTATGCATTCCCCCTGCTTCGCAAATACGACATGAAAGCGGTGATATCCATAGTAGGCAGGATGACAGATGAATTTTCGGAAAATGAAGATGAAAATCCAAACTATTCCCATGTGACCTGGGATGATATCCTGGAGATGCATCTGTCCGGAAACTGGGAAATACAGAATCATTCATACGACTGTCACTCTTATGACTCCCGCAACGGCGTTTCCCAGAAAAAATCAGAAAGCAACAGCCATTACATGAAATTTCTCACCAGAGATATATCCCGTCTGCAGGATCAGATAGCCTATGTCACAGGCGTTGCCCCCAATACATTCACATATCCTTTCGGAGCTTTCAGCAAAAACACCGATGATATACTCCGAAAAGCCGGTTTCAAGGCAACGCTGAGCTGCACCGAAGGCGTCAGCACGATAAAAAAAGGAGATCCGGACAGCCTTTACATGATAAAGCGCCATCTCAGACCTCCTGATAAATCACCGGAAGAATTTTTTGACTTCCTTTGACATAGAGATGCATGTACGGTATGTCATACGAGCCTGTTCAGTTTCTCTCCGTCGATGAAACTCTTCAGGTTCGCCGCACATGTTTCGACCACCGTCATCCTGGTTTCATGAGGTGTGAATGCTATATGCGGTGTTATGATACAGTTCGGTGCATCGAGGAGCACGTTATCAGGCTGCGGAGGCTCCGTACCGAGGACATCCAGTCCTGCTGCAGATATTTTTCCTGACTTCAGCGCCTCTGCCAAAGCCGCTTCATCTACAAGACCACCCCTGGCTGTATTGATCAGTATCGCGCCGTCCTTCATGCTGCCTATGAAATCTCTGTTCACCATCTCTCTGTTGTCATCAGTAAGCGGGCAGTGCAGTGACACGAAATCCGACGATACCGCAGCTTCTCTGTCCCTGCTGTACACATTGACGGTCATGCCAAAAGCTTCAGCCATTTCGCCTACTCTCCTGCCTATATTGCCGTAACCTACGATACCGATGCTCTTTCCTCTGAGAATCTGTATCGGATATATGATCCCGCCTGTGCGCTGCGCCTCCTCCCATCTGTTTTCGGACACCATCCTGCTGTAGTCCGGTATCCTGTTGGCCAAAGTCATCAGAAGTGAAAAGGCATGCTGCGCCACCGCATCTGTGGAATACGCCGGTACATTCGCCACAGCTATTCCCAGCTCTTCAGCCGTCGCAATATCGATATGATTGTACCCTGTTGCTGCTACGCCCAGGAATCTCAGCTTCGGGCATGAACGCATCAGTTCGCCTGTAATCGGAAAAGAATCAGTGAAGACCGCTTCCGAGTCTTTCAGACGTTCGTGTGCCTGTTCCTCTGGTGTATCGTCGTATTTTACAAAATCACATATAGCTTCCACAGAAGACCATGATATGTCTCCCGGATCTATCACCCCGCTGTCAAGAAATACTGCTTTCATTTACAACTCCATTTCATACATTATCATAGAAACAGCAGCCATACCCGCTGTTTCAGTTCTCAGTGTCGTTTTGCCCAGAGAAAGGGACTTTCCCCCCGCAGATACGATCTCCACCGCCTCATCGTCTGAAAAACCGCCTTCCGGACCTATTATGACGGCGATTTCTGCGTCCTTTCTGCCGCCTGACGACACAAACTTCCTCAGCACATCCTTCATCGTGACCCCGTCTTCATTCTCATAGGGAAACAAAATCAGGTCGAACCTTTCAAGTTCAGATATCATCCCGCCGAATTTTACCGCACCGCTCACCTCCGGTATCACACCGCGCCTGCACTGCTTCACCGATTCATCGGCTACCTTCTGCCATCGCTCTGTCTTCTTGCCGAAATTCCCCTTGTCGGCCACCACTGTCCGCTTCATGAAGACAGGAACTATACGGCTGATGCCCAGTTCTACATTTTTCTGTACTATGAGCTCCATTTTGCCCTGTTTCGGTATACCCTGGAACAAGGTCACTTTCACATCAGGTTCCGTGGTGAATTTCTGCTTGTCCAGTATCCGCGCCTCGGCGCCGTCTTTATCCAGATATGTTATTTCCGCCTGGTATTCCCACTGTACAGAATCGGATATCTCTATCCTGTCACCTTCAGACAATCTGAGCACTTTCATCATATGGTGCAGATCCTCGCGGTCGTCGATGTATATGCTGCTTTCTCCGACATTTTCAGCCGGCACAAAAAATCTGCTCATGATATCACCTTGCCCTGCATGCTATAGCACACCATTCGCCGTCCTCTGCTATCTCAATGATCTCGAAGCCCTCGTTCCTGATGGCCTCTGTTACGGCATCTTCCTTTTCCACAAGTATTCCCGATGATATGAAGACGCCGTTTTCAGCGAGATGGTTTTTCACGTCCGGCGTCAGCATCACCACCAGATCTGCCATAAGATTTGCCACGACTATGTCCGCAGTGAAGTCTATGCCCTTCGCAAGGTCGCCCTGCTGTATCCTGACTCTGTCGCCTACACTGTTCTTTTCGGTGTTCTCCGCAGCGACCCGTACAGCGTCTTCATCGATCTCGACGCCCAGCACCTTGCGACAGCCCAGCAATGCCGCTGCGATCGAGAGTATACCTGATCCGCAGCCTACATCCAGTACTTTACGTTCTGCAGCATCATCCCCCAGATATTTTTCCATCAGTTTCATGCACAGCGACGTCGTTTCGTGGGTCCCTGTACCGAAAGCCATGCCCGGGTCTATCTCCAGGACCAGCTCGTCCCCTTCTTTCTGATAATCCTCCCATGTCGGCTTGACAACTATGCGGTCTGTCACTCTGGACGGTTTGAAAAACTCTTTCCACTTGTCTTTCCAGTCATTATCATCTACAATGTTGTCTTCTGCGTACAGCCTTCCCAGATCTGCTTCGCTGCCGAACCTGCCTTCGATCTCGCTGTCCTTAAGCTTCATGACTTCTATCTTGAGATCCTGCACTTTCTGTCTGTTCTCAGGCGTGTCCTCAAAGTATACCGCAGCTGATGGTTCGCGCCCGAGATCAGTCTTCAGCCCGTCATCTATATAATCCCAGCCGTATTCGTTCTTTTTGTTCAGGATATCTTCCATATCTGCAGGATCATCTATGGATATCTCATATATCCCTTTGCTCATTAACATCGCTGTCACCTGCTCTATTCCCTGCCTGCTGGCGTGGACCTTGAATTCTATGTATTTCATATGTTCCTCCCGTCTCAAGTTGTCCGTTTAATTATACACTATCCGGCTCCCCGCTACAATTCATAATGTGATCAAAAAACCGTCATGCTCTGCTAATGACCGGCAGACCACGACGGCTTTTCTATTACTGTCAGTAATTTTCTTTTTTGATCCTGAAATACCCTCTGCTGTGACCGCACACAGGGCATACATCCGGAGCATCCTTGCAGTAATGCTCATGACCGCAGTGCCCGCATATCCATGTCACCTTTTCATCTTTTTTAAATACCTTTTCCTGCTGCATATTGTTTTCCAGGGCGAGATATCTCTCCTCATGAGCTTTCTCTACAGCTGCGATGCCTTCCATCTGCTCTGCGATGCTGCTGAAGCCTTCTTCTCTTGCAGTCTTCGCCATATCAGCATACATCTCGCTCCATTCGTAATGTTCCCCTTTTGCCGCCGATACCAGATTCTCTGCAGTTGTACCTATGCCTGCAAAATGTCTGTACCATATCTCTGCGTGGGCTTTTTCATTGGACGCCGTCTCCTGGAATATCTCCGCTATTTGCCCGTAATCCTCTTCCCTGGCTTTTGCAGCAAAGAACTCATATCTGGCCCATGCTTGGGTTTCTCCTGCAAACGCAGCGATCAGGTTGTTGTATGTCCTGCTCTGTTTTAAATCATTCATATATTTATAACCTCCTTATGATTTTATTATTGACATAAGGAAGCATTATATGCCGCAAATCAAAACAGACCGCTGTTCCTGCTATGGAATATACGGTCTGATCTGTATTCTCATATATAACTTTTACTTACTCTTCCACCCTCATTATGTTGGCTCCGAGCGCTCTGAGCTTATCTGCAAAATGTTCATAGCCTCTGTCTATGTGGTACACCTGTGTTACTTCTGTAGTGCCTTCGGCTACGAGACCGGTAAGGACCACCGCAGCTCCTGCCCTCAGGTCTGTAGCGACTACCTGAGCTCCCTGAAGAGCCTTGTCTCCCGGGATTATCGCGCAATTGCCGTCAGTCTTGATGTTCGCCCCCATCCTGTTGAATTCACCGACATGCATGAATCTGTTTTCGAACACCGTTTCGATGACCACACTAGGGCCTTTGGCTACCGTAAGCAGAGCCATGAACGGCGACTGCATATCCGTAGGGAACCCCGGATACGGCAGAGTCTTTATATCAGTGGATACCAGCGGCTGTCTGTCGCCTCTCACCCACACGCCTTCATCGGTCATGGTGATCTCAACTCCGCATTCCCTGAGCTTGGCAATAACGGCTTTAAGATGATCCGGAACGACATTTTTTATAAGTACGTTGCCTTTTGTCATAGCCGCACCGAC
>CAJJPZ010000093.1 GCA_905193765.1 uncultured Eubacterium sp. | reverse complement strand
GGTCCAGATGGGTATAAGTGTAGAGGACGTTCACAGAGAGCTGGCATCAAGACATATCATAGACAAGAAAGTCAAGCAGGAGAAAATGACCGAGTAGACAACCGGTCTCATATATCATGCAGAGTACAGGGCAGCCGCTGTTTCAGCGGCTGCTTTTGATAAGCATGAAACCGCATATCATGAGGACCGCACACATGATAACTACCCAGCATTCCAGTGGCAGAAGCAGCATGAAAACAGTAATGAGCCCCATGGCGATAAGCAGCATGCCGAGCTTTTTACCGCTGCATCTGCGTTTCGGCTTTCTCTTTGGCGGATAGCATTTATAACTGTTTTTGTTCAAGCAGCTCACCTCGATTCATATTAGTATATGTTTTTTAATGCGGTTTTGTTGTATAATATAATAGATTATTTTCAGAATAATAACGGACGGGGGAAATAAATTGTTCAAGAAAGAAACTAAACTCGGAGACATCCTTTTAAATGAAGATGTGATATACAGGATCGTTGCAGAAGCGGTGGACAGCTGTGAAGGCAAGGCGGAGATCCTCCATTATCGCGGGAAGTACATGAACATGGTCCCGGGAATAGCATCGAAGATGAATCTTTACGATGAAGAAAACGGAAGCATACAGTTTTCGGAGGATGATGAAGGTCTGAAGATCAGGGTGTTCATAATAGTACATTTCGGAGCAAGTATAAAGAACGTTACTGCAAAGATAATAGATTATATATACGAGTATACCGAAAAGATGCTGGGGAAAAAGCCTGCAAAGGTCACAGTCATGGTCACAGGCACTATATCCAGGAATATAGCAAAGCGTCATATAGAGGTGAGCAGATAATGAGACTTCAGGATCCGGTAACGTGTCTCAAGGGCATCGGACCGAAAAAAGCAGAAGCGCTGGCGAAGCTGGGCATAATGACTCTTGAGGACATGATGCTGTTTTTTCCGCGGGACTATGAAGACAGGCGGAACGTCACAGGGATATCGCAGCTTCGCGACGGCGTGGCAGCTGTGATCAGGGCGAAGATCCTTACGATCAGCTCCGGACAGAGGTACAGAGGCAGGAACCAGCTGCTGAAAATTGTGGTAGAAGACGGTACAGGTGCGGCAGAAATGGTATTTTTCAATGGAAAATATCTGAAAGACGTATTCAAAAGAGGTCAACAGTACATATTTTACGGTAAACCGAACGTCAGGAACGGGCGGGTGTCTGTGCTGCAGCCGGAATACAGTACGGAGGAAGATGCTGTCACGGGGATACTGCCTGTATATCCGCTTACAAAGGGCATCAGCCAGAAAGAGATGCGGGCGTGGCAGCTGAGGCTCAGGTCTCTGTGGACGGATGCGGAGGACATGCTCAGTGAAACTTTCAGACAGGATAACAGACTGTGCTCATCGGCATATGCGCTGGAGAACATACATTTTCCCACAGAGAAACAGAAACTTCTTGAGGCCAGATACAGGCTGGTATTCGACGAGCTGCTGGTACTGCAGACCGGACTCTTTGCTGCCAGACAGAATATAAAGGAGCGGAAGAACGGCATAGCATTTTCGAAGGAGGCTGATATAAAGCCGTACCTTGAATCGCTGCCTTATCCCATGACTGGCGCACAGCAGAGATGTATAGATGAGATAATGACAGATCTGGAAAGCGGCGATATGATGAACCGTCTGGTCCAGGGCGATGTGGGTTCCGGCAAGACCGCCGTTGCGGAAATGGCGATGTACAAGGCCGTACGCAGCGGGTATCAGGCTGTACTTATGGCGCCTACGGAGATACTGGCTAGACAGCACTACGAGGGTTTCGCTGAACGCTTTGCAGGACACGGCATCAGAGTCGGTTTCCTTTCGGGATCGACGAGAGCTTCTGAAAGACGGGAGATACTCGATGCTCTCCGGGATGGCAGCATAGATATACTGACAGGCACCCATGCTGTGATACAGCCCGGGGTGGTTTACAAAGATCTGGGACTGGTGATTACGGATGAGCAGCACAGATTCGGCGTAAGCCAGCGTGTGAAGCTCAGGGAAAAGGGCAGGCATCCCAATGTCCTCGTGATGACGGCGACTCCGATACCCAGGACTCTTGCTGTCATACTCTATGGTGATCTTGCTGTTTCAGTGATCGATGAGCTTCCTCCGGGACGGCAGCCGATAAAAACAAAGGGTCTCAGTGAGGATGAGCGGTACAAGGCGTACAATTTCATGGCAAAGCAGCTGCAGCAGGGACGTCAGGCATATGTGGTGACGCCTCTTATAGAAGATTCGGAGGTACTTGAAGCCAGATCGGCAGAGGAAACCGCAGAAGAGCTGCAGGAGCGATTCCCGGGATATAACGTGGCTCTGCTCCACGGCGGCATGAAACAGCAGCAGAAAGATGATATCATGGAGCAGTTCTACGAGGGGCGTATACATGTCCTGGTAGCTACTGTTGTCATAGAGGTAGGGATAAATGTGCCCAATGCAACGGTCATCGTCATAGAGAATGCTGAGCGGTTCGGACTGGCACAGCTCCATCAGCTCAGAGGAAGAGTCGGCCGCGGCAGGCATCAGTCATACTGTATGCTGATAACGGCAGGCGAATCCGATGTCGCACAGCAGCGTGCAGCGATAATGGAAAGGTCCTCAGACGGATTTTACATAGCAGAAGAAGATCTGCGCATAAGAGGTCCGGGGGAGATATTCGGTATGCGCCAGCATGGTCTGCCTGATCTGAATATTTCCGATCTTGTAAGGCATGCGGACATACTGGGGCACGCCAGGGATACCGCCGAGACTATAATGAACGAAGATCCTCTTCTGGAACGACCTGAGAACGCACCGCTGAAAAGGCGGGTGACAAAGCTTTTCGGAGAGGATATACAGCTGGAGCTGTGAGAAAGCATATCCTGAGGATAATGCTTCTCTTTTCGGTGAAAATAAAAATGAAAAAGAGATATCTGCTTTCAGGCAAATATCTCCGTTTTCATTCAGATCATACTGATAGTGCTGTCAGGTGTTATTTGCCTGAAAGCTGCTGTTCAGCCATTTCGACTAACTTCTTAGTCATATAGCCGCCTACATAACCGTTTTCTCTTGCGGTCATGTTCCCCTTGTCAGCCTGTTCGTAATTAGCGAGTCCCAGCTCGTTGGCTACCTCAGTCTTAAGGTTCTTTAATGCAGGCTTTGCGCTTACATTCATTTTATCCTGTAATGACATGTTTATCACCTCCTGTACTAATAATTTAACCCGGCGGGAGAAATCTATGACAAGCAATAATTTCATGCGGAACGCATTTTTACCAGTTTGTACTGGATATATCGCATCAATAGTGCTACAATATGTTGGCGCGGATAATTCGCGATCTCAAGGGATGATTACAGGAGGTAGATCAGATGCGTGTGATAGCAGGTGAATATAAAGGGAGACGTCTTACGCCTCCGGCAGATAATTCGGTACGTCCGACGACAGATAAGGTCAAGGAGGCTCTGTTCAGCATACTGGCGGAGAACATGTGGGGAAGCAGAGTGCTGGATCTTTTCTCGGGAACAGGGAATCTCGGCATAGAGGCGCTGAGCAGAGGCGCTGAGCTATGCGTCTTCGCGGACAGTTCCAGAGAAAGCATCAGACTGATAAAATCCAATATAGCTCACTGCAGGATAGAAAAAGGTGCGAAAGTGGTGCCGGGAGATTACAAAAAGGTGCTCATGAATATCGACGGGCAGTTTGACGTAATACTACTGGATCCTCCTTACGGTAAAGGATATCTGGAAGACTGCTTCAGACTGATAAAGGAAAACGATCTTCTCGCGGAGGACGGTGTCATAGTCGCAGAGCACAGGAAAGAGGAAAAACTGCCTGATGATTTCTTCGGTTTTGAGAAAATAAAAGAGAGAAAATACGGCATAGTCATGCTGTCAATCTATTGTTGAACGGATAAAAAAAGCGTGATATAATTAAATGATATCAATTGGAGGGCACACTGCAGATGAAGACAAAAGCACTATATACAGGCTCATTCGATCCGCTTACCAACGGACATTACAATATAATAGAACGTGCAGCGAAACTTTATGATGAACTTACTGTAGGTATAATCGTGAATCCTTCCAAGAAGTCCATGTTCACTCTTGAGGAACGTGAACTAATGATCAGAGAAACGCTGAAGGGGCTGCCTAATGTAAAGGTAGGGAACTTCTCGGGGCTTCTGGCGGACTATGTCAATGACAATGACTTCAACGTCGTGGTCAGAGGTCTGAGAGCAGCGATGGATTTTGAATACGAGATACAGATGGCGCAGATGAACGACAGGCTTTTCAACGAAAAGGTCGAGACTGTTTTTCTCATGACTGAACCGGAGTACTCGTTTATCAGCTCCAGCATGATGAAAGAGGTGCATTCTCTCGGAGGGAGCATAGAGGGGCTGGTCCCGGATGAAATACTGAAACATATGAATGATAAAATCAGGAAATAGGAGGATAATATGAGAGTTTTGGAACTGTTGGAAGAAATCGAAGAAATAGTGGATACAGCGGCAGGATTCCCGCTTACAGGAAAGATCATGGTAGACTCTCAGGAATTATTGGAGATAGTCAGGGAGATAAGGGCGGAACTGCCGGATGAGATACAGCAGGCTCAGTGGATAAAGAACGAGAGAGAGCGTATAATCGCTGAAGCCAAGACACAGTACGAGGCGGTTATCGATGATGCGCAGAAGCAGGCGGATACGCTGGTGGAGAACAATGATATAACGGTAAAAGCCAAACTCAGGGCGGAAGAGCTGATGAAGGTCACGGAAGACACTGCCAAGCAGCTCAAGATCGGTACATATGATTATCTCGATAGTATCCTCTATAATTTCCAGGGAAAGATGGAACATCTCAGCTCCATATATTTCGGCGAGATGTTCACCAGCATAGAGAAAGCTTTCGAAGACATCAATTCGGCTCTGGCAGCAAACAGAGACGAGCTGAAGGATATGGCGTACAGAGCGCAGGTGAATGCGGAGGACATGCCTGCACCGTCACCGCTCAGCGATGAAGAGGAAGCATAAGACAGACAACTGAAATGTCATATATCCATGGCGGAGAGAATAGACTCTACCATGGATATTTTTTATTTGAGGAAAAATTCAAGAACAGGCAGGATAGTGATCGCAGGAGCTGCAGCAGCGGCAGGCTGTGTGCTTATGATACTTTTCCCTGCAGTAGCGCTGGATTCGGCGCGAAAGGGGATATCGCTGTGGCTGACCAATGTGCTTCCTGCACTGCTGCCATTTTTCATATGTGCCAATTTCCTGCAGAACCTCGGGATAATGAAGTGCTTCAGTCCGGGCATGCTGCCCTTTACCATGAGCGTCCTTTCCGGATATCCCATGGGAGCCAAGATCATCGGTGATATGAAGCGTGCAGGGGATATAGGCACCGGTGAAGCGAAGCGGCTGATATCTTTCTGCAGCACGTCGGGGCCTGCATTCATGGTGGGCGCTGTCGGTGCAGGGATGCTGGGGTCGGGTCTGGCCGGCGGCATAATCGCTGTGTCTCACTATGCAGGTGCGCTTATCAACGGAGCCGTGTATTCGCACGGATACCGGACTCGCCGGAAAGCGGAAGCGGGATACTGCAGGGATCATATCGTGCCGGGAGCAGGTATACAGGAGTCGCTGACAGATTCCATCACATCGTCTTTCAGAGCGCTGGGGATAATACTTGCATACATCGTCATATTCATGTTCGTGACGGATATGCTCCACATGAGCGGGCTGCTGTCTCTTGTAGGCAATCAGAGTGTGCGTGCCCTCGTGAAAGGGTTCTTTGAAATGACTGTAGGCTGCGGAGCGGCTGCTGAATGCCGTATGCTGTCAGATGCAGCAAAGTGTGTGATGTGCACGGCTGTAATGTCATGGGGAGGGCTGTCCGTACTGGGGCAGTCCATGAGCATGCTCAGCGGCTGCGGCGTGCCCGCGGGGTATCTTGTCAGGACAAAGCTCACACACTGTATTTTTTCCACCGCAACCGCTTTGATTCTTTCAGCTGTTATGTTATGATGGGAGCATGAGGATAACAGGTATAGCAGCGGAATACAATCCGCTCCACAACGGTCATATATATCACATCGAAAAAGCGCGGGAACTGACAGAAGCCGACAGCATAGTTGCAGTCATGAGCGGAAGTTTCACTCAGAGAGGCGAACCGGCTGTCATGGACAAATGGACCAGGGCGAAGCTTGCCGTGATCAACGGCATCGACCTTGTTTTTGAGCTGCCGTTCCTGTATGCATGCGCACCAGCACAGATATTCGCAGCAGGAAGCGTCGATATACTGGTCAGATCAGGAGCCACACATATGTGCTTCGGAAGCGAGAACGGTGATATCGCTGTTCTGAGAGAGGCTGCATGGGAGATGGCAGACAGAGAGACTGAGATAGCTCCGCTGCGTAGAAAAATCATGAAGGAAGGATTCTCATTCGCGAAAGCAAACCAGCTGGCAGTGGAAAAGGTGTCCGGCAGGAAAACTGCAGACATGATGACGTCGCCTAACGATATCCTGGCGCTGGAGTATCTGAAAAGGATATATTTCTGGGAAAAGCAAGGCAGGCATATCGAAGCTGTAACTGTGAAGCGCAGCGGATCGGGATATTACGACGCTGACGCTGATGCAGGCTTTGCAGGAGCCACGGTGATACGAAGGCAGATCAGATGCGACAGCGATATATCGATATATGTGCCGGAGAACGTGAGGGATGAACTGGACAGATTTGCGACGAATATGCCTTCTGATGAACTGATGTTCCAGCTGGTAAGGGCCGATGTCATAAGAAAGACGCCTGATCAGCTTTCGCATATATACTGCGTGGGAGAGGGGCTTGAGCATAAGCTGAAGAAGGAGGCTGTGCACAGCAGCAGCCTGGACGGGCTGGTCTCGTCGGTGGTGTCCAGAAGATACACGGCTGCGGCGGTGAGACGCATACTTGTATATATACTGCTGGGGATAGGCAGCGGCACTGTGCCATCAGGATGCTACGGACGTGTGCTTGCGTCAGGTCCCGGAGGACGTGAGCTCATCCGGAGGATGAAAAAGGACGAAATGTCTGAAATACCGGTGATAACGAACGTGAACAAGGAAGCGCACCGTTTTCCGGAGATCACAGAAACGCTCGGATATGATATGCTGGCGGCGGACATGTACAACATACTGGCAGGCAGGGATCTGTACCGATACTCGGACAGGGTCTTCAGCGGTCATTTCATATAAAGTCGTATAAAAGCCTTGAAAACAGTGGCTGTAAAAGTTATAATATTATAGTTGTTTCAGATTAATTTAACACGGAGGAAAATATATAATGAAAGTTTTAGTTATCAACTGCGGAAGCTCTTCACTCAAATATCAGGTACTTGATATGACAAATGAAGTACTCATGTGTAAAGGTCTCGTTGAAAGGATCGGCATGGACGGCTCAGTGATCACTCACGAAAAGATCGGTATGGACAAGTTCAAGCTGGTTACACCTATGGCAGACCACAAGGTTGCTATCGGACATGTTCTCGATGCGATCCAGGACGAAGACCACGGTGTTGTTAAAGATATGAGCGAGATCGGTGCTGTAGGCCATCGTGTGGTACATGCCGGAGAAAAATACGCTCACTCGGTACTTATCGACGAAACAGTTATCAAGACTCTCGAAGAGTGCGTAGATCTGGCACCGCTCCATAATCCGCCTAACCTTCTGGGTATAGCAGCATGTCAGGCACTCATGCCGGAGACTCCGATGGTTGCAGTATTCGATACAGCATTCCACCAGACTATGCCTCCTGAATCATATATCTACGCTATCCCGTATGAATATTATCAGAAGTACGGCATCAGAAGATACGGATTCCACGGAACAAGCCATAAATACGTAGCTGAGAGAGCTTCAGATATCATGAACGTAAACCTCGACGATCTGAAGATCATCACATGCCACCTGGGCAACGGAGCATCAGTATCAGCTATCAAGAGAGGCAAGTGCATCGATACATCGATGGGATTCACACCGCTTGAGGGTCTCGTAATGGGAACAAGGAGCGGAGACATCGACCCGGCTATCGTTACTTATATCAGAGAAAAGGAAAACCTCGATCAGGGTGTTGCAAACGAGATCCTGAACAAGAAGTCAGGTGTTCTGGGTATTTCAGGCGTTTCAAGCGACTTCAGAGACCTCGAAGCTGCTGCTGAAGACGGCAACGAAAGAGCTCTGCTGGCACTCAAGGTGTTCGCTCACAAGGTAAGATTCTATATCGGAGCTTACATCGCAGAGATG
>CAJJPZ010000092.1 GCA_905193765.1 uncultured Eubacterium sp. | reverse complement strand
CTCTGATGTTCCGTCCGAAAAACAAATACAGGGACGTTACTGTGAAGGCAGTGAGCGGGGATGAGATCATCGCTTCGAAAAAACTCATCGCAGTGACACCGGGCGAAATGATAAAGCTGGATATACCGGCGTCGAAACTCAGTGATGCAGCAGACAGCATCACGGTTTCCCTTGAAGGAGGTGTGATCTGATGGCGGAAAACACGACAGAGATGATATGCATCAACTGTCCCAGAGGATGTCTGATGCAGATAACCAGCAACGGAAATGATATATCAGTCGGCGGCAATTACTGCAGCAAAGGCGTGACTTATGCGAAGCAGGAGACGACATCGCCGCAGCGTGTACTGACTGTGCTCATGAGACCTGAAGGAGCGGCAAGACCACTTAGCGTCAGGACCGACAGACCTGTACCCAAAGAACTGCTGAAAAAATGTGCACGGACGATATATGGAACGCATCCAAACCTTCCGGTAAAATACGGAGACATACTCATAGAAAACCTCTGCGGGACAGGAGCAAATGTGATAGCCACCGCAGATATGGAAAAACAGTAAACTATAAAAACCATGTAAAGACAGAGATGCCGGTACATGGTTTTTTGATATAGACCTTTTGCATAGATTTTCCATGCCACCTGAAAGCGAATCTGAGCAAGGCTCTGCATATAAATGTATAGTAGCAGGAGGTAATGCTATGAACGGAAAAGGAATCGACATATCGGCACACAACGGCAGTGTCGATATGAAAAAAATAAAAGCGGAAGGTATAGATTTTGTCATGATCCGTGCATCATACGGGAATGGTCACGAAGATACGAGATTCAGAGAAAACGTTAAGAAATGCAATGCTGCAGGCATGCCCTGGGGAGCATATCACTATTCATATGCTCTCAGTGCATCCGAGGCAAAGAAGGAGGCACGCAGTTTTCTGAAGATCGTAAGGCGTGTGAAAGGCAGGTCGTATCCTCTTGTAGTGGATATCGAAGATGCAGACGGGTATAAGAGAAAACGGGGTATGTCGGTAAAAGATGAGATACCTGTAATAAAGACATTCCGTAAAATAATCGGAGAAGACCTGATGCTGTACTGCAATCTGTCATATTACAAAACACTGGTCAAGGCAGCACCGGCGTTGATAGTTCCTATGGATCTTTGGCTGGCACACTGGAAAGTCAGCAAACCGGGCGCAGAGTGTCAGATGTGGCAGTATACGTCGGAAGGAAAAGTCAAGGGTTCATCATCACGGACAGACCTGAACAGATGTTATAAGGACTATACAGGCTCGGACTCCACCATAAGGCCGGAGAAGGAGCCTTTGAGCAAAGGCCAGGAAGTGATGCTGCAGACTGCGCTCAAAGTGCGTGCCGGAGGCGGGACAAATTTCAGATGGAAAAAGAGGAAAGAACTCACAGCAGACGGCAGGAAGAACGCCATGCCAGGCATACATGCAGTACTGAAAAAAGGAACATCATGCACGATACTGTCTGTCGTGAAGAAATCCGGCGAGGTATGGATACAGATACCAAGCGGATTCATCTGCGCATCAAATGGCAGCAGCAGGTACGTGAAATAGGAGGGCAGAATGGACGCAGGAATAATAATAGCCATAATAACTGCAGGCTGCGCACTGCTGGGTTCAGTCATAGGCAGCGTCAAAGCAAACAAGATAGCAGTCTACAGGATAGATCAGCTGGAACGCAAAGTCGACAAGCACAACAACCTTGTGGAGCGAATGTATCATGCAGAGGAAGAGATAGCACTGAACCGCAACGACATAAACGCAGCAGCACACCGGATAACAGAACTGGAAAACAGATGACGGTCATCCCCCTGACCGCAGCAGCGGACGGGGGATACATATTATGATAATGAAAAAAGTCACTGAGAAGTAAATAACAGTAACAACGCCAAAAGCGATATTTTCGCTTTAAAACAATACAAATAAGGCGCATCGTTATTCAGTCCAGCTCGTGTATGGTCTTCCGGGACCGTAAAAAAACAAGAAGTATATTGAAATATCTGCCATGTGATAGTAGAATAAATTATCAGACAAAAAAAGAAACCCGCATAAGCGAGTTGTTCCACAACATGTGGAGCCACAATGGGCGATTAGAAAAATTCTTTATTTGAACCTGTAGTGTGATTTCATATGGTAGTCAATACTGAAATCATTTACATGATATAGGTTATAAACGGATTTGTCAATTCTTTTTAAGTAAATTTTGGAGGAGTTAATGAAAAAATATTATCTGGGACTCGATATAGGAACTAATTCTGTTGGATGGGCAGTAACAGACCCGTCATATAATCTTGAGCGTTTCCGTAAAAAAGACATGTGGGGCATACGCCTTTTTGAGCAGGCTGAAACTGCTGCAGAGAGAAGGATGAAAAGGACTAACCGGAGAAGACTGCAGCGGAGAAATCAGAGGATAGATCTGCTACAGGAACTCTTTTCTGAGGAAATGTCCAAAACAGATGATAAATTCTTTTTAAGAATGAATGAGAGCAGGCTGCACATAGAGGACAAGTCAGTACAGGTGAAATATCCGCTTTTCACTGATGATGATTACACAGACATCGACTTCTATAATGAATATCCTACTATGTATCATCTGAGAAAAGAACTTATGGAGTCTTCTGAGCCCCATGATATACGACTGGTGTATCTCGCACTGCATCATATCATAAAATATCGTGGACATTTTCTCATAGACGGAGATCTGAACAGTGCTAAAAGTTTTGATGATGTATTCAAAAAGCTTATGGAGGCGGTAAATTGTGAGCTTGATATAGATATCGATGTACATTCCCCTGATCGTATTGAAGAGATACTGAGGGACAGGACCATGGCACGTTCTGTGAAAGCGAAACTTCTTGAAAAGGAATTTATCCTGAATCCAGGTGAAGCGGACAAGGACACACAGAAGAAACTTAAAAATGCTGTAAAGCAGATATGCATCTTTACAGCCGGTAATAAAGGCGACTTGAAGAAGCTGCTTTTTACAGAGAATCTTGACGATGTCGAAAAAACAGGATTCAAGTTTTCTGATACAGGATTCGATGAGGAGATCCTGCCTGAACTTGAATCAAAGATACCGGATCAGCTCAATGTAGTACAGTCCATAAAGGCTGTTTATGACTGGAGTATCCTTGTGGATATCCTTGATGGAGAGGAGTATCTGTCAGCAGCAAAGGTAAAGCAGTATGATGAGCATAAGGCGAATCTGAAGACTCTCAGACATATAATGAAAAAATACTGCGACAAAAAGATATGGGACGAGTTTTTCAATGACCAAAACGGCAAGGATAATTATGCAGCATATATCGGACATGTAAGGAAAAACGGGAAAAAGCACGATGTTAAAAAATGCTCTGACGAGGATTTCTATAAAAAACTGAAAGGGATACTCGGAAAGATAACGCCTGACAGTGGCGATGAATCAATTTTAGAAGATCTGAAAAGCAAGACTGAGGCACAGATACTGCTGCCGCTGCAGCGAAGCAAGGACAACGGCGTCGTGCCTCATCAGGTACACAAGGCCGAGCTGCAGCTGATACTTGATAATGCATCCGGATATCTGCCGTTTCTGAAGCAGCAGGATGAAGATGGTCACACTGTCGCTGAAAAGATAACAGATATATTTTCATTCCGCATACCATACTATGTGGGACCTCTCAGCGACAGACATGCCTCCGAGGGTTCCAACTCATGGATAGTAAGGAAAGAAGACGGACGGATATACCCATGGAATTATAAACAGAAAATCGATATGGAAAGTTCCAATGAGAAATTCATACGAAGAATGACGAACAAATGTACATATCTGCTGGGTAAAGATGTTCTGCCTAAAAATTCACTGCTTTATCAGAAGTTCATGGTGCTTAATGAACTGAACAATCTCAGGATACGTGGAAAGAAAATAAATGAGGAGCTTAAACAGCGCATATATGAAGATCTTTTCTGTAAACATACAAAAGTCACAGGAGCAAAACTTCTCACATATCTGCGGGCACATGAAGACAGTGAACTTTCAGCAGAGGATCTCAGTGGATTTGACAGGGACTTTAAGTCTTCATTATCAGCATATCTCGATTTTGAAAAACAGATATTTGGAGAAGACATAAAAAAGGACAGTATCAGAAAAATCGCAGAGGATATAATACGCTGGAAGACTATTTACGGTGATGATAATAAGATGGTCATCAATGTCGTGGAACAGGAATATCCGGGAGTACTGTCGGAAGAGCAGCTGAAGAAACTGAGCGGGCTCCATTACAGCGGATGGGGTAATTTCTGCGCAGAGTTCCTGAATGGAATAGAAGGGGTGAGTCTTGAAACCGGTGAACAGTTCACGATACTTCAGGCGATGTGGGAGACTAACTGCAACCTCATGCAGCTTCTCAGCAGGCAGTACACTTTCCAGCAGGTGATAGATGAGATGAATAAAGAAGCTGCAGGAGAGATATCTTCGATAGATTATGACAGTCTTGTTCGTGACCTTTATACTTCACCGGCCAACAAACGTGCTGTCTGGCAGACTGTTCAGATCACTGAAGAAATAAAAAAGGTGATGAGCTGTGCCCCTGAAAAGATATTCATAGAAATGGCCCGTGGTGAAGACAAAGAAAAGAAGCGTGCACAGTCGAGAAAAGACCGGCTTATGGAGCTTTATGCTGCATGTAAAAAGGATGTACGGGACTGGACGGCAGAACTCGACAGATGGAATGAACGTGATTTCAGCAGCATGAAACTGTATCTTTACTATACGCAGATGGGAAGGTGTATGTATACCGGCGAACCGATAGATCTTGATGCACTGATGTCCGGTAATTCAAAATGGGACAGAGACCATATATATCCCCAGTCCAGGATCAAGGATGACAGTATAGACAATCTCGTACTTGTAAACAAAGCTGTGAACTCACGCAAGAGCAATGAAATGCTTTCCGCGGAAATACAGCAGAGACAGCATGGCTTCTGGAAACAGCTCCTTGAAGGCGGGTTCATAAGCAAGAAAAAGTATTACAGGCTGACAAGGACCGGGGGCTTTACCGAAGAAGAACTTTCAGGCTTCATAAGCAGACAGCTGGTAGAGACCAGGCAGTCATCAAAAGCTGTTGCTGATCTCATGAAGCGTATATATCCGGATACGAACATAATATATGTCAAGGCGGCACTGGCATCGCAGTTCCGCAGGAACAATATACATATGCTCAAATCAAGGAGAGTCAATGACTATCACCATGCCAAAGACGCATATCTGAACATCGTTGTAGGCGATGTATACAATGCGAAATTCACATCGAATCCGCTGGCCTGGATGAAAGAAAATTATAAAACGAATTACAGCATCAATCGTGTGTTCGACTATGATGTATACCGTGGCAGGACTCTCGTATGGGAAGCTGCCGACAAGGACACAGACAAGCAAGGCACGATAGCCACTGTGCGCCGGACGATGCAGCAGAACAATATACTTTATACGGAATATACCTACTGCGGTAAGGGTCAGCTGTTCAATGAGACTATAGCCAAGAAAGGCAGCGGTTCTGTAATAAGCCTGAAAAAGGGGCTGGACCCTGAAAAATACGGAGGATATACAAGCCCGAACACAGCATATTTCGCATTCATCGAATTCGACGGCAAGAAAGGAGCACGTGCAAGGCAGATCATTGAAGTTCCTGTATATATCGCAAACAGGATAGCACAGGGAGGCGATGTGCTTGAAGAATACTTTGAAACTGTCAAAGGCATGAAGAACGTCAGGATACTCAGAGAGAAGATAAAGAAAAACTCACTGATATCAGTTGATGGATTCCCGATGAGGATAAGGGGAGCGAATGATAAGGACTTGATTTTCAAAGGAAATGTACAGCTCATCGTTGAATGGGATGCAGAGGAAACTGTTAGAAGAATAGAAAAATATATAGAAAAAGATAATAGAACAGAAGTCTCTGAGAAATATGATGGATTTTCAGATCAGGAATGCAATGATTTATATAGTATATTTACGGAGAAACTGGCGAAGACAATATATAAAAATAGACCTGCAAATCAGAGCGATAATTTAAAAAATGGTAAAAAAGCCTTTGAATTACTGAATTTGCATGATAAAGCAGGAGTATTAAATGAAATCATCACTATGTTACGTTGTGATATAGCTACGACAGCTGACTTGAAGAAAATAGGTAGTGGTGGACATGCAGGATTTATGACTAAAAATAAAAACACCGTAGGCAAAAGCAGGCTTATTCTCATAAACCAGTCTGTCACAGGTCTGTTCGAAAACAGGATCAAGCTATAGCAATGAGCTGGCGTACAGTAGTCATCACAGGTATCGCAAAACTGGATTTCAAAATGGATTATCTCGTGATCCGTAAGCAGGAAGAAACGGTCAGGATACATTTGAGTGAGATAGGCATGGTCATGATAGAATCCACAGCTGTCTCGCTCACAGCGATGCTGCTTTGTGAACTTGTGAAACATAAGATAAAAGTAGTATTCTGCGATGAGAAACATAATCCCCATTCAGAGCTGCTGCCGTACCATGGCAGTCATGATACAAGTGCCAAGATACGTAACCAGGTGGCATGGTCTGAAAAAGATAAAGAACTTGTGTGGACGGAGATCGTTTCAGAAAAGATAAGGCAGCAGAGTATACATCTTCAGGAACATGGTGCATATGATGAAGCAGATATGCTTATGAAATACATAACAGAGATGCAGCCAGGTGATGCTTCAAACAGGGAAGGTCATGCAGCTAAAGTGTATTTCAATGCATTGTTCGGTATGGATTTCACAAGGAGCGAAGACAATGCCATCAATGCTGCTCTTGATTACGGATACGGGATACTGTTGTCATGTTTCAATCGTGAGATAATCGCCAGTGGATATATGACACAGATCGGTCTTTTTCATGACAATATGTTCAATGCGTTCAACCTGGCATCGGATTTCATGGAACCTTTCCGCCCTGTGGTAGACCGAATCGTTGCAGTTATGGATCCGGAATGCTTTTCTAAAGATGAAAAGCGCGAAGTGCTGAGATTCCTTAGCGAGGAAGTAGTCATCGACGGGAAAGTCCAGTATGTGTCCAATGCGATCAGAATCTACTGTCGTAGTATTTTCGATGCATTGAATGAACGGGATGTGTCACGAATAAGGTTTTACAGGAAATGAGTTACAGATATATGCGTGTTTTAGTATTTTTCGATCTTCCGGTAGATACGCTTGAGCATAAGCGTGCCTACCGGAAATTCAGGAAATTCCTTATAGAAAAAGGTTTTCTGATGATGCAGGAAAGTGTTTACTGCAAGCTGGCACTTAATGGCACAGTAGCAGCAGGGATACAGAAAGCAGTCAGAATGAATAAACCGGAAGAGGGGCTTGTACAGATGCTTGTAATAACGGAGAAACAGTTTGAGAAAATGGAATATGTGGTGGGCGAGAAACAGACATCTGTGATGGATTCTGATGAGAGGATCGTGATAGTATGAATCTCGTTTACAAACCAATGAATTTTGATATGCCGTTAGAATCTAAGCAGATAAATCAGATCACTATAGAAGACTCAAGGCTTTATGAGCGAATGGTCACAAGCATTTACTGGCAGATAAATAAACAAGATGAACAGTGGATGCTTGTTCAGGATGGAGAAGAACTGTCAATGGATAAAATCTGTGATGTGCTGATTTCACCTATGGATCTGAGATTTGAAAAAAAAGATATACAGAAGAAGCTGTCTGTTGATTTGGAGAACGAGATACAATCAGACAAAAATTTTGAGGTGTTTGCAGAACTGCATGGGAACATGGCACAGGTGATAGGTGATATATGTGAGCGGTACAGATATCAGCTTGAATATGATTTTGATTTCTGCCTGAAAGAGTATATCAAGCAGTATGGTATCATTCTGGCTGATCCGGAAGGTACTTTTTTGGAAAAATTGCTGGAATATATCCCGGTCGTTCAGGATCTGACCGGAAAAAATATCTTTGTACTTACAGGATGCGGGGATTACCTTACTGATGATGATTTCAGGCATCTGAACAAGTGGCTGGGATATCAGGAATGTTACATTGTGATCACAGGAAACCGGCAGAGACTATTGAAAGAATCCCTGAATGAGTATATAATAGATATAGATTTATGTGAGATCCACTGAATATCATATGAAATCAGCTGTGTAGTGGCAGTTTGCTCGAAAATTGAGGTTTGAGAGTTGTGTGATTTCATATGGTAGTTAAGATTTATATTTTACGATATGATAGAATATTTTGTTTGAGA
>CAJJPZ010000091.1 GCA_905193765.1 uncultured Eubacterium sp. | reverse complement strand
AGACCTTGACAGAAAGTCATGATCTGCACCAAAGTGGCGTAGCCACATTTTTTATGGCGTGAGGCAGACCGTGGAAATGCCGGAAAATGTTGAAAACTTGACAAACTACTGTTTTTTGATAGAATTAAAGTCGCAAACCCATCCTTGAGATGATCGGAGAAAGCGATATGAAATTAGATATAAAACACATAATAAACGATCCCGGACCTGAAGGCGAGCACTGGCTTGCCGATGCAGTGGAAGCCGGGGACGGCGGTGATAAGATTCGGGAAAATGCGACTCGTGAACGGCAGCAGGTGCCGGATCAGATCGCGGATACGGAGGCAGCATCGGGATCCGTGGAAGCGGGGAAGGCCCCTGCGGCAACGCCGGAAATACCAGAAATACCGGGACCGGACGAGACTGCGGTTTCGGACGACAATATATACAATGAGGCAGTCTACAGTGACGGTCAGGGATCAGTGCCGGACAGCGTGGCGGAATATGCCGGAAATGAAGAGCATGACAGCTCCGTGGCCCGGAACGAAAAAGCGCCGGACAGCCTGGTGCAGGCGTCCGGAGAGGGCGGAAACAGTCAGCTGCAAGAGGCCTATGAAGTGCTGCACAGACTCCAGGCGCTGGATGACGCGCTGAAAAATACAGAGCATGAAGCAGAGACCCCGGAGGCATATGGCATACCGGCAGATGATGGCGGTCAGGAACCACCTCGACCTCATGATCCGCAGGTATCTTATGAAGGACCGGAGGATCCGGTACATGAACAGCATGGAGGCGGCGGAGGCAGAGGGAAATACGTATGGATAGCAGCTATCGCAGCCGCATTCATCGTGCTTCTGGCAGTAACATATATATACACAGCCATGATCCCCCGTGATGTGAATGCGACGATCAACGATGAACCGGTGGCCATCACAACAAAAGCTCATACGGTTGGCAAGCTCCTCGAAGAGCAGGGCATAGACTACTGCGACGACGATTATATATCGGTACCGCTGACCACGTATG
Source organism: uncultured Eubacterium sp. (assembly GCA_905193765.1). Taxonomy (GTDB): domain Bacteria; phylum Bacillota; class Clostridia; order Peptostreptococcales; family Anaerovoracaceae; genus Lentihominibacter. Next base: position 7,284 of record CAJJPZ010000091.1, on the reverse strand, counting down.
TGTCGGAGGGACTGACTTTCGAGCTGAAACACGCTATGGATTTCAAAGTGACGGCAGATGGCAAAACGAAGAACTTCAGGACTTTGTACGAAACTGTGGGAGAGGCTCTCAGCGATTGCGGAGTGAAAGTCGGAAAGCTGGATATCGTAGAGCCTTCAGTAGATACGCTGATGAGCGACGGGATGGATATAGTCGTCAAGCGCGTCAGGATCGAGAAGAAGACCGTTGTTGAGAAGGTGGCCTTCAAGACGGTAACGAAGGAAGACTCCTCGCTGGATCAGGGAAAGACCAAAGTAGTCAAGAAAGGACGCAAAGGCAAGGCGAAGATCACCTACAGGATAAAGTATATCGACGGCAAGGTAGCGTCTAAGAAAAAGATCTCAAAGAAAATCATCAGAAAGCCTGTGAATAAAGTCGTTGCTGAAGGTACGAGGTTCGTATTCGACGGATCGTCCTACAGCAGGAAGCTGACGGTCAAGGCCTATGCATACACCGGCGGCGGACGCACCGCCATGGGTACACAGGCCAGAGTCGGTGAGATCGCAGTGGATCCCAGCGTCATACCTCTGGGCACCACAGTCTACATCGAAGGTGTAGGCGAGCGCAGAGCAGAGGACACCGGAGGCAACATAAAGGGCAACACCATAGACATCTATATGAACAGCGAAGCGGAATGCAGGAGCTGGGGTGTGAGATACATCACCATATATATCAAATAACGAGAAACAGGAACGGATCCCCGCGGGGATCCGTTTTGTGATATGGTGCATGATATTATCTACTGTCGTATATCCACATATCCGGCTTTCAGGGCAGCGGAAGTGAAATTGAAAGCGTCGCTTTCGTCGCAGAGCGACAGATACAGCCTGCCTGTTTCGTCGGCATTCACGACTTTTGCGACATGTACATCGATGCTCTGTCCGGGACTAAGGCTGCTGATATAGTTCTTGTCAGCCGATCTGCTGCCGGTATCGTAATAGTCCATCTCGCCGGGGCCACCGGGACCGGAGCAGGTGGTGACATCTGTACGTTCATCATCGTCCATGAGGGCACGGTCATATATCATGTATTTTCCACCGTTTTTCACGATGCACGATACGGACGCAGCCAGGAGGATGTCGCTGAGTTCATCGCTGCCGGTGTTAGTAAGCCTGATGGTAGCATATGCGATAAGCTGATCCTGCTTTTCTTTTTTTATCACTTTGTCCAGGGAGTCTTTGCCGTTTCCTGACTGGACGTATGAAATCACATTTTCTTTCAGACCACCGTCCTGTGTGGATGCGGAACGCAACTCGTCGCTCACGAGCGTATTGCTGAGAGTTCTTTCGGAGTCCATGATGCTGACATCGGTTACTTTAGCTGTGACATCACTGGTGCGTATCCATTTGCCGCCGGATGAGTATGCATGGGACGGCAGTGTGAAAGTGTCTCCGATACTGTGCAGGTTTTTCATCTCTTCGAATGTGGCGGTGAGCCGGAGGCTTTCGTTACTGTCGCTATCTGTCATGTTGCTCCAGAGCATCGATGCTTTGACTTTGCGTTCTTTTCCTGAAGGGTTTACGGTCATGCTGCCGACTGCTTTTTTCGCATCTGCTTCGGAAACGTCCTCCCCTGCATACACTGCGACTATCAGGCTGTATTCCGGATAAGGTATATAGAACTTTTTGTCGAAATGTATGCTGTCATCGCTGCCGGTCTGCTTTTCAAGATAGAGGACATCCCGTCCATCGGCATCATATATCTCATGGTGTGTCACATAGGCGTCACTTACAGGGAGATCCTTAGCCGATATAGTTTCATCCATCACTATAGTCGATATGGAAAATCCTCCCTGTCCGTTGCTGCGGAGGCTGTGGTATTTGAGCGGATCGGATCTGTCCTGAGCGAAGTTTTCGGGAAGTTCGGTGAATGATATTTCAAGTTCGGGTACTTTATCGGGAACGTCCAGCGAACGACTGTTGGTATCTTCGCTTATCAGGGTGGCCTTTATACTGTAGGTATCGTCTTTGCTGATGTGCCATTTGTAGATCTTTGCCCCTGCAAAGACGCCGGTGCTCAGGACGAGCACTGCTACAGCGGCTATGACAGCGATCCTTTTCAGCGAGCGGCGGGATCTCATCACAGGTCTGGCATGTATGTTGCCTCCATCTGTACCGGTGTTGTGGTCCTGATTTTTCATTTGTACAGCGACTTCGTTTTCTATCATTTTGCTGATGTTTTCCGGGATATCGGGAAACACATCTCTGAGATTTTCAAGTTTCATTTATCGGTTACCTCCTGTTCGTCTCTTTCGAGTGTCTGTCTGAGTCTGGTCCGTGCCCTGAACAGTCTGTTTTTGATCGCGCTTTCCGTAGATTCAGTGATATCTGCGATTTCCTTCACGCTGAAGCCTTCTGAATAATAGAGAGTCACAGCGGTCCGCATCTTTGCAGGCAGTCCGGCGACGGCTTCGTACAGGTCGGAATGGTCTGGCTGCTCGTAAATTTTCTGTTCGGGGATATCTTCGGACAGGATAACTTTGTTTCTGCGACGCAGTATCATATAACATTCGTTGATCAGTATCCTGGTGAGCCACGTTTTAGCGTAGCTGTCGTTTCTCAGTGAATCCAGTCCGGAGAATGCTTTTACGATGGCTTCGTGGATAGCGTCGTAACAGTCGTCATCATCGGAAAGAATCGTCTTTGCCACGCGATAAAGACTGCCCTGCGAAGCAAGTATCAGTGATCCGAGTTCTTCGTTCGTCATAAAAAATCTTTTCCTTTCTGCCGGCTGCATGTTTGTCAGAGCTCTTCCCGGCTTGTTATGTACACTTGTTAGATGCACGGGACGTCGCAAAGGTCTCAGGATAAATGAAACTTTTTAAAAAAATATATTACAGTAAAAACAGCACAGGGGCGTATCGATCCGTCCTGTGCTGCTGATGATATGAAAGGTATCTGTCCGGGCGCTTTATTTCAGGTGTTTGCGGATCAGATCTGCGAAGAGGTCTGCATCCTCGGCGGTGCCGAATATCGCTCTGGCGGAACCGGCATTGCCGCCGCCTTTGCCTTTGTAGAACGAGGCGTATTCCTTCACCAGGCTGCCGCAGTCCGGAGTGCCGTCGGAAACGAGTATGTAGGATGTGTCTTTCGCAGAGTAAAGCATCAGGAGACGTCCGTTGAGTTTTCGGGCTTCCGGCAGCGTACCGGCAGTGCCTGAGCCGTCGGCTGATTTTTTGCGGCTGCCTTTGCCGCTGTCCATGTAGTTCTTTGCCATATCGAAGGTATCGTCCAGTGAGAAATGGGCCGGAGCATACAGGATAACAGGGCCCTCCGATAATGTGAGTATATCGTCGAGCTGGCTGCATTCCTTCTCGGTGAGAGCTTTCTTTGTGTGAAAAAGTGCATTCTTCGCATCGTGGAGTTTCTGCTCCTGGGCTCTGAGCTTGTCCGGGAAGTCCTCTATGGAGGATGAGTATCTGTCGGAAAGCTCCGTCAGCATGCTGTGCTTCATGTCGTAGTTCAGCAGTGCACGTCTGCCTGCCTCGAAATATATCCTGAACATGCTCTTGTATTTTTCCACTTTGTATATCTTGATCAGTCCCACCTGACCAGCGGTGGAAGGGTGGGTGCCGCAGCAGGCCACGCAGTCGGAGGCCTTGTCGGGAGAGCCGACGCAGACTATGGATATGTCTTCGTCAAAGGCAAGGGCCTTTCTCAGCGGCATGCCTGCAGCTTCTTCCCGGCTGTCGAAATGCATCACCGTGACGGGCGCGTCGGACCATATGACTTTGTTGGCCTCAAGCTCTGCATCGAGAGCCATTTCATACGTGATCTCGGTTATTTTCGCAGCGGGCTCATCGCTGGCTTTGCTTCCTGAACTGCATATGCCATATCCGCCGGGAGGTTCCTCGAGGCTGATATCGATGGTCATGTATTCGCTGCCCATGTGGAACCCGCGGTTGACGCCGCCGAACATATCGTAGAATATCCCGGAGAGGATATGTTCACCGCAGTGGCGCTGCATGTTGTCGAAACGTCTGTCCCAGTCCAGCAGGCAGCGTACGCTGTCGCCGGGCTCCGGACGCGGCGTTCCGTTTATCCACAGGATGGTGTGGATAACTTCGTCTGTACCGCTTTCCTGAACATCTGTGACTTTCCAGTCGCCTATGGTGCCTGTGTCGCAGCTCTGGCCGCCGCCCTCCGGGAAAAACAGCGTCCGGTCCAGGGTCACATCCAGCAGGCATGCATCACCGCTGACGCCTTCAGAGGCATCTCCATGCACTGAAACGGAGGTTATCACTGCTTCGCAGTCCTTTAAATAACGGTCATTTTTATATAATTTTGTTGTACTCATTTTTCACTCCTGTTAAGAAATCGCAAGTCTATCAATAAAATTTTAAACATTCGGTGCAAAAAAGTCAAATATAATACTGTTAAATTTCAGAATTTTGTTTTATAATGTAGAAGAAGTGATTAATTTGCGGTTCATATAATATGTCGTTATGCAATAGAATCCATTAGGAAGAAATTGCGGGGGATCGGCATGATATGAGAAATAAACTTATTACTTATTCAGTTCTGGGAGTATGTGTGCTTGCAGTTATCTGCGCACCGGGATACAGAGATATCGTGACTACTGTCGGGCAGCTCAGCAGCCAGCCTGTGATACTTATAGATCCGGGCCATGGAGGTATGGACGGCGGGGCTGAAGCGGCGGACGGCACTTTGGAGAAAGACATCAACCTGAGTATTTCTCTGCTGCTGCAGAAGCAGCTGAAGAAGCAGGGGATGAGGGTGATCATGACCCGCAGCGACGATCGCGGGTTATATGAAAGCTCCGGAGACGCCTCCATACGCACCATGAAGACAGAAGACATGAAAAAGAGAAAAAACATAATAGACGAGACAGGGCCCGACCTTTGCGTGAGCATACACATGAACAGTTTCACGGAGGATACTACTGTGCACGGAGCGCAGGTCTTCTATCCGTCAGAGGGCGGGGATGAGCCGGTCGCGGAGAGCGGCAGGGCTGCAAGGATCATACAGAAGGCTCTCAACAGCAGTGTCAACAGGGACAAAGCGAGAGCGGAGCTGGGCAAGAACGACGTGTTCCTGCTGAGGAACATCACGTGTCCGACGGTGATCGTGGAGTGCGGTTTTATGTCCAGCCGCGAAGAAAGCCGGAAACTCAGGAACAGCAGTTATCAGGCGAAGCTGGCGGGGGTGATCAGCAAAAGTATATGTAAATATATTGAAGAAAAGTAAAGCTGACAGTCTGTGGATAACTTGTGGATAAATAATTCGCGGTTATGCGGAATGCATTGAATTTTCAACGAGCGTGTATTAACGGTTTTCCACAGTGCCCTTTGGATAAAATCGTATACGATCTGCGATGCGCGGTGGATAAGTTCCGGAAAGCCTGATTTTGGATGATCGACGGCCTGTTGAAAGTTAACAGGGGGAGCAAGGTGTGCGGGTTTACATAAACCCTGAAAGCAGTATGCAGTAGGAGTAGTGAAATGTTAAAAGAAAAAATCATTTACAAGGATGAGCTTCCGATCAATGTTGTTACAGCAAACATCGACAAGTATCCTATACATTTCCATGATGACATGGAGGTCGTGTATGTCCTTGAGGGCAGCATCAGCCTGAGGAACGGGTATTATACATATACACTGAAGCAGGGAGATATATTCATCCTGAACGACAGGGAGATGCACAGTTTCGAGAATACCGGCGAGGACAACATGGTCATGATGATTCAGCTGGATCTGTCATATTTCTCAAGATACTACGATAACCTGAAGAATAACTTTTTCGTGACAGACATGGAGGATGACAGCGATGAAAGTCTCGAAGTGCTCAGGACCATCCTTGCCAGGATAATGATGGAGGTCCTGCAGAAGGGCTACGGCTACGAACACAAAGTCATAGAGAGCACACACAATCTCATAGCATGTCTCATGTCCGACTTCCAGTATTTTGTCATGGAGGACGGCAAGTTCAAGAACGAGTCCAGGAACAAAGGCAACAAGATACTGGCAGGACGTCTGAACCGTATAACAGACTACATGTATGACAACTATTCAAGAAAACTCACACTGGGAGAGATCGCAGACAATGAACATCTGAGCATCTACTACCTTTCGCATATAATAAAAGAGGCCACAGGGCTGAGTTTCCAGGATCTGCTGAGCTACATCAGAGTAGAGGAGTCGGAGAAACTCCTGCTGGGGACCAATAAGAAGATCGGCGCCATTGCAGAGGAAACGGGATTTTCCGCGGTACGATACTATATCAAGCATTTCGAGAACTGGTTCGGGATGCATCCGCTGGAATACCGGAAGAAATACATCGGCAAGATCATAAGCAGAGAAATAGAGGCGCAGTACACCAGATGCACCCCGGCGCAGATAGAGGACGCCATAAGGAAGCAGGTCAAGGGTGTATATGCTGATTATGCAGACAAGCTCAGGATAAAACCTGTCATCATAGATATCGATATCTATGATGACTATGCAGCTGTAGAGAACAAGCCGCCTGTGATAGGCGAGATAATGTCACGTGACGTCAACCGCATAATAGCAGAGCCTTACAGGAAGCTGATGGATATGGGAGAGAGTGTGATCGCTTCCGGGGAGAATTATATCGTTACTACAAAATGCAAATATCCAGGTCAGCTGGACAGTATAAGTATACTTGTTTACAATTTCGATGAGAATGTGGGTCGTTCTCTCAGGAGGATCCTTTACGAGGAAGATCTGCTGAGGCTTGCAAGAAATTATAACGAAGAGATAGAGTTTCTTGTGAGATGCACAGGCATGTCCGGCGACTTCAGGATACTGAGATACAGGCTGGAAAAGGACAACTTAGTCAATCGGATGAAAGATTCGATAAACCCGCCGGCGAATTCGAGCATAAGGGAACTGTTCCTCCGTGAACTCTCGTCTGACGCCAGAGTCAGTTCCGATGACTATACCAGCTCTGATGCACTGAGTGTCAGGACAACGTTCAAGGGCATTGGTGCAGAACTTATACTGATCGATAAGGTTGTAAGCAAATAAGTATATTTTTTGAGCAATCATATAATTGAAATTTTCTGACAAAAGTTCTACGATAATATCAGGAAGGATATTGACGAGAGTATCAGCAGTGATATTCTCTGAATGATAAAATGTACTTTATGATATTCAGGGAGGTAGAAAGATGAAAATACTTATTATCGGAGCAGGCGGAGTCGGTACATCGGCAGCGAAGATCATCGCAAGACAGGGCAAGGAAGCAGACTGGGCAGAGAAAATAG
>CAJJPZ010000090.1 GCA_905193765.1 uncultured Eubacterium sp. | reverse complement strand
TTTTATCGTATCCGTACCTGCACCCTTGATCCGTGCTCCCATTTTGTTGAGAAAGTTCGCCAGATCGACGATTTCAGGCTCCTGAGCCGCATTCTCGATCAGAGTCGTGCCCTCAGCCAGTGACGCTGCCATTATTATGACCTCTGTTGCTCCCACGCTTGGAAAATCCAGATATATGGTACTGCCTGAAAGTCTGTCAGCTTCAGCATCGACGATACCTCTTTCAAGCTGTTTCTCATCTATATTCACACCCAGTGCCTTAAGACCCTTGAGATGCAGTTCAACAGGCCTTTTGCCTATTGCACATCCTCCCGGAAGATGTATCACTGCCCTGCCGGTCCTGAGCAGCAGCGCGCCCAGCACGAGTATGGACGCTCTCATCATTTTCACAAGATCATAAGGCGCCTCATATCTGATCTCCCCCGACGCTGTGATATCGACACGATTATCGTCCAGGTTCTCATTTACCGTTGCCCCCAGGTTTTCAAGAAGCCTGCACATCACCTCCACATCCCTGAGTGCTGGTACATCCTTTATCACACATGGTTCCTCCGTAAGAAGCGTTGCTGCCATTATAGGAAGCACAGCGTTCTTGGAACCGCTTATTTTAACCTCTCCACTCAGTGGAGCACTTTTCTGTACTAAGAACTTTGCCAATTTCACCCTCCGTAATGTTTGATTACAACTAAATTATTATACTTTATTTTAGTATGCATTTCAAGGGATACAGAAAAAATAGGAAGAGGCATTGATGTTTCGCATTCAAGGGGAGCAAAACGTACTGACAAGACCTCTTCCACATATATTATTATTGACGTTTTTCCCGGTCAGATACACGAAAAAACACCGACGATCGTTTTCCTCAGTGTTTTTTCATAATCAGCAATATATCGGAAAATCACACGAAAATTCATTTACATATGATCATTTATTCTGGCAGGAGTGTTTTTCCTCCTCCATATGTTTACGTATCTCTTTCTCGAGCTTTTTCGCACCTCCGTGTTTAGTACAGCTGCCTGCAGCCGGACACCCGATGCATTTCACACCCTTCTTTTTTTCCCTTATTATACACCCTATGGCCAAAACCAGGATGACGATAAGAATAAATATTGCCAATGCAGTTTTCATTATGCTGATGCTCCCATCTTATTGTGAAGATCATACTCTTCATCAAATTCTTTCCTTGATCTGCGTGCGATAGCGACAACTACAGCCACCATTACCAGGATAGCGATGAGACCAGGAATGAAGCCTGTTCCGATTCCAGCGCCTGTTATGATGGAACCTACATGGTAAACCAGGAATGCTACAGTATATCCTGTGCACATCTGGAGACCGATAGCTCCCCACAGCCACTTAGCACTCTTCATCTCTGAGTTCATAGCTCCGATAGCAGCGAAGCAAGGAGGTGTGAAGAGGTTGAACATCAGATAAGCCAGTGCAGTTACTGATGTGAGACCCATAGCCATAGCTACTTCGTTGGCACCGCCTGTCAGTGCCAGTTCGTCTGTATCGATGAAGTTTGTTATAGCATATACTACTGCCAGTGTACCTACAACGTTTTCCTTAGCGATGAAGCCAGTGATAGCTGCTGCTGCCAGCTGCCATGCACCGAATCCGAGAGGGATCAGCAGTACAGCGAACGGTGATGCGATGCTTGCCAGTATCGAAGTATCTGCAGCACCTTCTTCTACTACCTGGAAATGCCAGTTGAATGTCTGCATGAGCTGTACAACACAGTTGCACACCAGGATGATAGTAGCAGCTTTCTTGATGTATGCCTTTGCACGTTCCAGCATGGAGATGAACGCTCTCTTGATGCTTGGCACCTTGTACTTAGGCAGCTCCATGATGAAGAATGATTTTCTGTATTTGTAACCTGTAACTACTTTAACAAGCAGTGCGCCCAGGAATATGAGCAGTATACCTACGAAGTACATAGTAGTTCCCACCCATGAAGCACCTGAGAAGAACGCTCCTGAGAACAGTGCGATTACCGGCAGCTTTGCTCCGCAAGGGATGAAAGTAGTGAGCATTGCTGTTGCTCTTCTTTCTCTGTCATCACGGATAGTACGGCTTGCCATGATTCCCGGTATTCCGCATCCTGTACCGATAACGATAGGGATTATGGATTTTCCGGAAAGACCTACTCTCTTGAATATAGGGTCCATAACGACACTTACACGCGCCATGTATCCGCAGTCTTCAAGAAGTGCGATCAGGAAGTACATTACCATTACCAGCGGCAGGAAGCCTACTACGGCACCTACACCGCCTACGATACCATCAGCCAGTATAGCTGATACTAAAGCCGGACTGTTTTCAAGCTGAGCTGATACCCAGCCCTGGAAAGTCTCGATCCAGCCAACCAGCCAGTCTGCGATGAGCGGCCCCAGCTTTGACTGTGATATATCGAATACCAGCCACATAGCTATAGCGAATACGATAATGCCGACTACTTTGTTTGTAAGGAATCTGTCGACCTTGTCCTGTTTTGTCTCTTCGTTTGTATGTATCTGACGTTTTTCAACAGACTTTACGATCTCATTTACTGCTGCGAAACGTTTTCTGTCTTCTCTGTCAACGGCGTCCTTGTCGTGCATATCTATATCAGCCTGCACATACGGAGCTTTCTGACCCTTGCCCTTTAAAGAAACTGCAGCTTTGATAACTTCCCTGAGACCTGCATCCTTAGCGGATGTCGAAACAGTCTTTATAACAGGGCAGTTGAGTTTCTCTGACAGAAGCTTCTCATCGATATCTGTATGTTCCTTTGCATTGATATCACTTTTGTTCAATGCCACAACAACAGGAATCCCAAGTTCGAGCAGCTGTGTTGTGAAGAAAAGGCTCCTGCTCAGATTTGTTGCATCGACGATATTTACGATGGCATCCGGATTCTCATGTCTTACGAATCCGCTTGTGATACTTTCTTCAGGAGTGAACGGGGACATCGAATATGCACCCGGCAGATCGACTGCCACAAGCTCTTCAGAAGTTCCGGCGAACTCTGACTTTATGTCACTCTCCTTCATTCCTACTGTAACTCCGGCCCAGTTACCAACACGCTCGTTTCTTCCCGTCAGCGCATTGAACATTGTCGTCTTACCGCTGTTGGGATTGCCAGCAAAAGCAATTCTCATATTATATCCTCCTCAAATTATTGCTCTGTATATTACTTTGTTAGTTAATATGAACTAACAATCTTCCATAAAAAATAGCGATCTAAATCACTATTTTTGATCAACCTATATCAATATCGAACCTGCCAGTTCATTGTCAATGTTATATCTTCCATCTTTGATCGATACGACACAGCCGCCTTTTCTCTGTGAGATAACAGTGATGGGTTCACCGCTGTAGCACCCAAGTCTGAAAAGGAATGCTGTCATTTCTTCGTCATCAGTCTGTATATCCTTTATGATATACGTTTCGCCGATATTAGCACTTTTTAAATCCATGACTACCTCCTGTTCTTCGATGATCGTTTGCCTGCATAATCACACTTTACATGGTAAGTTATCACTAACTACCTGCATTGTTAAGTTTATAGCAAAATGTATTCCTTGTCAACCGTTTTTAATGCTAAAATTCCAATTTGTTCACCGAAACAAAAAAAGCAGATCTGAATCATTCGATGAAACAGTATCTGCTTGATATCGTGTCCTGTATCCTTTGTGACAATTACTGCAGTCCTTACAGCTCCTGCAGTTCTTTTACACAGCTTGCGCATACATTTTTGCCTTTTATCTGCTTTATGCCGTCTGAGCTTCCACAGAATATGCATGCCGGCTGATATTTCTTCAGCATGATGGACTCACCGTCAACGTATATTTCAAGAGGATCCTTTATCTCTATATTCAGTGTTCTCCTCAGTTCTATAGGAAGAACTATTCTCCCCAGTTCGTCAACCTTTCTTACAATTCCTGTAGCTTTCATTTCAAACTCCTTTCCACTTTATTTCATAGGGTCTTTATCAGACGCCGCATTCTTTAACATTACAAGAGATTTTACAAAAGCAGTCAAAGCAGTGAAAATACTCTCCTTTCCATTCAGCGCATCCTTGACTGAAGCCACCGACTCCGACACATTGGAAATTATGTCATCCACGTCCTTGCTTCTGTCTGCTGCGATGTCTGAAACGACTTCGACATCCTCAAGTATCTTATTCGTGTGCTCCACAGTTACTATCAGCTTTCTCATCAGCTTTATCATGTATATGATAAGAACAAGAAGTGCGATAAATATGGCTGCCAGAGCAAGCACTTTAATATCGATAGTTACACTCATCATCGTGCCCTCCTGTTTATTATATATTTATTATCACATAAAATGGAAAATTCTTCAACATATTTTTTTAAAAGAAGAATAATTTAATTTAGGAGGTCATATCTATGATGAATTATATCTGGGGTTTCATGCTCCTTATCGGTATTTTATTCGCACTGGCAAACAACAGTGCCGCAGGATTCACCGACGGTCTCATGTCGAGCTGTACCGACGCTGTCGAGTTCATTATCTCGCTGGCCGGCGTGATGGCTGTCTGGAGCGGGCTTATGAAAATAGCCGAAAGATCCGGGCTCATAACTGTCATATCCCGAGCCATAAGTCCACTTATGGCGTACCTTTTCCCCGAGGAAAAGAACAGCCGCACAATATCAATGATGATAATGAGTTTCATGGCCAACATCTTTGGAGCCGGAAACAGCGCAACTGTATTCTCCCTAAAAGCCATGGAGATGATGGATGAAGAAAACGGCCATTCCGCTGCAGCCAGCAACACTATGTGCATGTTCATCGCGCTTTCCATGTCTATGATACAGCTCGTCCCTGTCACCGTGATAAAGGTCCGCAGCGACCTGGGCTCCGCTTCACCTGAAAGCATAATAATACCTTCAATAGCAGCCGGACTTGTTTCGATGATTGCTTCCGTATGGGTATGCAAATTCTATGAAAGGAAAGAAACTCATGTCTGATATCCTAAGCATCATTTCAGTCCTGTTCCTGCCCGTTCTGATAAGTGTGATACTCATATACGGACTGATCCACAGGATCCCGATATATGACACATTCATAGAAGGGGCCCAGGAAGGGCTTAAAACCTGCGTGGAAATACTCCCCTTCATAATAGGGATATTCATTGCCATCGAAGCTCTGACGACATCAGGCGCCATGGATTTCATAGAAAATATGGTACAGCCGTTCCTGGAACGCATCGGCATACCTGAAGGTCTCACTTCTATAATACTTCTGAGGCCTGTATCCGGCAGCGGTTCTCTCGTCGTCGTCGAAAAAATAATGGAAAAAGCCGGGACCGATACGCTCACCGGACGTGCGGCTTCAGTCATGGTCGGCAGCTGCGAGACCGTCTTTTATGTGCTGGCGCTGTATTTCAGTGTCACATCCGTAAAAAAAATGAGACACGCTTTAACAGCAGGCCTCATCGGTTACATCGCCGGCATCCTGGCATCTGTCTACATATGTTATGTGATATGAACCGTTTCATACTCTTTCGTATATCTTCATAAGTTCGTTAGTGTAGTTCCGGTCAGTATCATATACACACAGTGTCTTATGCAGGTTCAGCTCTCTCCCGCCACCCTTGACACAGTGTATCAGAACGATGTTCGGCACACTTTCGCTGTCCGGAGATACGAATCTCATGTCTTTCGGTTCAAGTTTGTATTTCCGGCAGAAATCCATTATATCTGCCAGTCTTGAGGGCCGATGCACCATGCACAGATGTCCTCTTTCTCTCAGCAGCCACGACGCGACCATGACGAACTCCTCTATACCTGCTGTGGTTTCCTGTCTGGCGATGAATTTTGCCTCGCTGCCATTGCATATACCGCTGCCCTTTGTCACATACGGCGGATTCGTCGTTACCATGTCTGCACATCCTGCGCAAAGGCATTCACATGATCTTATATCGCTGACGTCTGCATTTATTATATCTATGACCTGCTGAAGACCATTGAGTTTCATGCTCCTGCCGGCACGCTCCGCAGCCTTTTCCTGTATTTCTATTCCGGTGATCCCTGCAGCAGGTTTCTTGTGGTTCATTATGACAGGTATGACGCCAGTTCCCGTTCCCAGATCGACTGAAACGTATCCTGTGCCGAGGAACGAGCAGGCGAAGTCTGCCAGCAGTACCGCATCAACACCATAACAGAATTCCTCCGGTGCCTGCAGCAGCTTCAGTTCCCCGAACCCTATATGCTCGAGTCGTTCATTATCACGTACCAGATTTTCAGTCATAAGTTTCTCAGTCCTTCATAAGTTCCTTGATTTCCTTCAGAGTTTCATGATCGAGGTTTCCCAGATCATCGTCTTTTTTACTGTTGTGATGATTCTTCTTTGACATACGTTTTATTTCTTCTTTTCCGTATACGTAGAATTCCGTACTGAGTTTCTCCTCGATATCCTTTTTCTTATCGCCCTCTTCCAGAACAAGTCTGGTCTTGATCTTGTTTTCAAGTATATTCACATCCGTGACGACAGCGATACCGTCCGGGGTCTTTATCCTTTCGCCTGTGGACGGCATACCCTTTTTCAGATGTGTATATACTTCATTTTCGAACTTCAGGCAGCACATCAGCCTTCCGCATATCCCTGATATCTTCGACGGATTCAGCGACAGATTCTGAACCTTTGCCATCTTGATGGAGACCGGTTCAAAATCGGCCAGCCATGTGCTGCAGCAGAGACCTCGTCCGCAGTTTCCTACGCCTCCCAGCATCTTCGCCTCGTCTCTGACGCCTATCTGTCTGAGTTCTATTCTCATTCTGAACACAGCCGCCAGATCTTTTACCAGCTCCCTGAAATCGACTCTCCCGTCGGCAGTGAAGTAGAATACCACCTTGCTGTTGTCAAAAGTATATTCGACGTCGATAAGCTTCATTTCAAGTTTATGGGCATCTATTTTTTCCTGACACAGTCTCAGCGCCTCGGCTTTCTTTCCCAGGTTCTGTTTGTGCTTCCTGCGGTCTTTCTCCGTTGCTGTACGTATTATGTTTTTCAGCGGTGCAACTATTTCAGACTCTTTTATCTCAGTCTCCTCCATAGTCACGGTCCCGAATTCGAGCCCTCTTGCAGTTTCGACGATGACATTGTCGCCCTTGCTGACTTTCAGGCTTCCGGGGCTGAAGTAGTACAGCTTGCCCGCTTCTTTGAACTTTACACCTACAACTTTTATCATATTCATCCTCCGATTTTCAAAAGTAGATTTTTTATTGAATAAGCCGCTGAAACGCCCTGCTTTATTTTCCTGCGAGCGTCTTCTATCTCATGTATCGCAGCTATGATCTCATCATCACTGTAACGTGATATCCCGTTGTCTTTCCTGACGAGCATATTCCTGTAATACATCTGTATACTGTCGAGGAATGCATCCGTCTTTCCCTTCTCCCTGAGCAGCTTGTCTGCCGCATTTTTCAGCTTGTAGAACGGTTCCTTGCGCAGAGCCATCTCTGCGATCTCTGCAGCTGTTCCGTCCATGAAATCGTAACCATCTGTTCCGAAATGGTTTATCTTGTACTTCACACACCTTGACTGCACTGTCTGTATGAGATTTTCCATGTTCTCAGAAAGCAGCATTATCACAGCATCGCCCTGAGGCTCCTCCAGTGTCTTGAGCAGGCGGTTCTGTGCTCTCTGCGTCATGGTGTCGCTTCCATTCATTATGATTATGTTCCTGTCACCGAAAGGCTTTGTTCTGAGTCTCTCCTGCATCGCTATGATCTGGGCGTCTTTTATCGTCCCTTCACCGTCTCCCACATATATGAGATCCTCATGGTTGCCGTGGTCTATCTTGCTGCATATGCTGCACCTGCCGCAGTTATCGCCGCGGCCGTCGCTGCACAGTATCCCCTTGGCAAAGCTTTCTGCAAAAGACTTTTTATCTATACAGCTGTCGCCTTCGAATATATATGCATGCGATATACGGTTATCCCTGACTGCATTTTCCAGCCGTTTTATAAGTCTTTCGTTGTCCTCGTGGTTCCTGAATCGCATATTTAAAAAACGTTTTCTTCTCCTATCCTATAAGCTTTTCTATATAATCCGTGATCTCTTTCTGTATCTCGTCGATACTTCCCGATGCATCGATCTTCGCTATCCTTTCGGGGAAAGCATCGGCAAGTTCACAGTATCCGTTGTACACGGCGTCATGGAATTCCTGTTTTTCAAGTTCTATACGATCTTTCTCCCTGTTGCCGATCCTCTCTGTACTGGCTCCCGGAACGATGTCCAGCAGGAATGTCAGATCCGGCATGTACCCATCTACTGCATAATCATTTATCACATCCACGCACTCTCCAAGACCTCGTCCACATCCCTGATATGCGATACTCGAATCCACGAATCTGTCGCATATCACGATCTTCCCCGCTTCAACAGCCGGAGTTATGACC
>CAJJPZ010000089.1 GCA_905193765.1 uncultured Eubacterium sp. | reverse complement strand
ATGGAACTGCCGGAATATCCGGAACGTATGAAAAAAATAAAGGCTCCCCCGGAAAAGCTGTTCTGTTCAGGAGACATATCACTGCTGAACAGCAGATGTGCAGCTGTGGTGGGATCGAGAAAGACTACTCAGTACGGCCGCAATACAGCAGTGGAGATATCATCCAGGATAGCGTCCCACGGGATAACTGTCGTGAGCGGTATGGCTATGGGGATAGATACATGCGCCCATATAGGTGCGCTGAAGGCAGGCGGCGGCACCATAGCGGTGCTGGGATGCGGGACGGACATATGCTATCCGCCGGAAAATGTGAAACTGAAGGAACAAATCGAAGACAATGGACTGATCGTTTCAGAATACCCGCCGGGGACGAGGCCGGAGCGCTATCATTTCCCTCAGCGCAACAGGATAATAAGCGGACTGTCGGAATTGACAGCTGTGATACAGGCAGGCAGCCGCAGCGGTGCGCTGATAACTGCAGAGCTGGCAGCGGAGCAGGGCAGAGAAGTGTGTGCCGTTCCGGGCAACATCGACAGCCAGTACAACGTAGGGAACAATAAACTGATCAAAGAAGGTGCATATCCTGTAACGTCGATGGGCGATGTAGCGGAGCTTATGGGTGTTGGCGGCATGACTGAAAAGGAAGTGCGCCAGCGCCTCAGCGAGACGGAGCAGCAGATATATCATCTGCTGAAAGATCACGGTGAACTGACCATGGACGGCTTGTCGGTACTGATAGGAAAAACGCCGGGGTATACGGCAAGCATCGTGACAGTGATGGAGATGAAGGGAATCGTTTTTTCGGAGCTTGGAAAAATTTTTGTTGCAAAAGACTGAATATATACATATAATTAGGGATTAGAAACAACTGTTGATCAAAAGGGAGGAGTTTTCATGGCAGCAGCAAAAAAAATACTGGTAATTGTAGAGTCGCCATCGAAGGCTAAGACAATAGGTAAATTCCTGGGATCCCGCTACAAGGTCATTGCATCTGTAGGTCATGTCAGGGATCTGCCTAAGAGCAAACTGGGAATAGATATCGAGAATGACTTCGAGCCTCGGTACATATCCATCCGGGGCAAGGGAGATATAATAAAGGAACTCAAGAAAGAAGCAAAGAATGCTTCCAAAGTATATCTTGCAACCGACCCCGACCGCGAAGGGGAAGCGATATCATGGCATCTGGCGTTCCTGCTGGGAATAGATCAGACTACGCCATGCAGGATAGTCTTCAATGAGATCACGGAGAAGGCGATAAAGAATGCGATAAAAAATCCGAGGCCGATAGATATAAGTCTGGTGGATGCACAGCAGGCAAGAAGGGTCCTGGATCGTCTCGTGGGATATCAGATAAGTCCGCTGCTCTGGAGAAAGATAAGAAGAGGTCTCAGTGCAGGCCGTGTGCAGTCGGCGGCGCTCAAGATAATATGCGACAGAGAAAATGAGATAAAGAATTTCAAGCCGCAGGAGTACTGGACTATAACTGCGGATTTCAAAAAAGACAGGGCGTTCTCTGCGAAACTCACAGAATATAAAGGAAAGAAACTTTCCATAGACAACAGGGAGCAGAACGACGCCATACTGGAAGAACTCAGGAAAGGCAGCTATACTGTAACGACCCTGGAAGAAAAGGACAGGCTGAGAAGACCTATGCCGCCTTTCACAACAAGCAGCCTGCAGCAGGACGCTGCAAACAAGCTGAACTTTACCACGAAAAAAACAATGATGGTAGCACAGCAGTTGTATGAAGGTATCGAGATAAAAGGTCGCGGGACCGTAGGTCTCGTTTCCTATATCAGAACCGATTCGGTCAGGATATCCGATGAAGCCAGGGATGCGTCCAGGGCGTTCATAACGGAGAATTTCGGCAAGGAGTATTATGCAGGAACTGTATATTCCAACAAGAAGAAGGATATACAGGATGCTCACGAAGCCATAAGGCCCAGCCATATGGAGATAGTACCGGACAGCATAAAGGATCTTGTCACAAAGGACCAGTACAATCTGTACAGACTGATATGGAACAGGTTCATGGCAAGCCAGATGTCCCCTGCAAAGTTCAAGGCAGTCAGTGCAGTAATAACCAATGGGGACTATTCATTCAAGGCAACAGGAACGAAGCTTCTCTTCGACGGCTTCCTCAGGGTCTATTCTCCTGGAAAAGACGGAGACGAGGACAAGTGGCTGCCGCACCTTGAAAAAGGAGAGTCGCTGGAACCTGTGAAGCTGGAAGGCGTGCAGAATTTCACACAGCCCCCTGCGAGATTCACAGAAGCGAGTCTCGTAAAGGATCTTGAAGAAAAGGATATAGGCAGACCGAGTACCTACGCTCCTATAGTAGCGACTCTGTCTGATCGTAAATATATAGTCAAGGAAAAGAAATCTTTGGTGCCTACCGATCTGGGATTCATCGTCACGGAGCTCATGGAGCAGTATTTCCGCGAGATCGTCGATGCAGGATTCACAGCACAGATGGAAGAAAACCTTGATGATATAGAAGTAAAAGGTATACAATGGAAGAGTGTAATAAGAGATTTTTACGGTACACTCAAAGAAGAACTGGAAGTTGCTGACAAGGAGATACAGAAAGTCGAATTCGAAGTGGAGCTCACAGGGGAGAACTGTGAGAAGTGTGGTAAACCTATGGCCGTCAAATACGGAAGATTCGGACCTTTCGCAGCATGTACGGGATATCCTGAGTGCAAGAACACAAAACCTATCGTCAAGACTATAGACGTCAAGTGCCCTGTGTGCGGCAAGGATATCGTCGCAAGAAAGAGCAAGAAAGGCAGAGTGTTCTACGGATGCAGCGGTTATCCGGAATGTACCCAGTCCTTCTGGAACAAACCTGTAAATAAAAAATGTCCTGAGTGCGGATCGCTCCTGGTGGAGAAGAAGACAAAGGACAGTCAGTATGCATGCTCCAACAGCGAATGCAGTTACAAGGAATAGGAGGTAGTTTATATGGGACAGTTTCATGCAACGACTATCGTGGCGGTAAAGCGCGGCAGTGATGATATCTGCATAGGCGGCGACGGACAGGTCACGATGGGTGAAACAGCCATCATGAAGAATGGCGCCAAGAAAGTAAAGAAGATATACAGGAATTCGATACTTACAGGATTCGCAGGATCCGTGGCAGATGCTTTCTCCCTTACTGAAAAATTCGAAAGCAAGCTGGATGAACACGGCGGCAATCTCAAACGTGCAGCAGTAGCTCTGGCTCAGCTCTGGAGATCGGACAAGGCAGCAAGGAATCTGGAAGCTCTGATGATAGTTGCTGACAGGGAGGATCTGCTGATAATATCGGGAACAGGCGAGGTCATCGAACCGGATCAGCCTTTCGTGGCGATAGGTTCTGGCGGAAACTATGCATATGCTGCAGCGAATGCACTCTACAACAACACTGATCTCAGTGCTGAGGAGATCGTGAGAAAATCTCTCGAGATAGCAGCATCGATTTGCGTATATACCAATGACCATATCTCAGTGGAGAAATTATAGGAGGTGCACATGGCGAATAAATTATATCAGATGACCCCTAAAGAAATAGTCCAGGAGCTGGACAAATATATCATAGGTCAGGACGAAGCTAAAAAATCAGTAGCCATCGCTCTGAGAAACAGATACAGGAGAAGTCTCCTCCCGGATGAACTCAGGGAAGAGATAACGCCGAAGAACATACTGATGATGGGACCTACGGGCTGCGGTAAGACCGAGATCGCAAGGAGACTTGCGAAGCTTATGGATGCTCCGTTCGTCAAAGTGGAAGCGACGAAGTTCACAGAAGTCGGATATGTCGGCCGTGACGTGGACTCCATGATCAGAGACCTTGTGGAGGCTTCTATCAGGATAACGAAGCAGTCCATGCTGGAAGAGAAATATTCAGTTGCCGACGAGATCGTAGAGGAGAAGATAATCGAAGCGATAATACCGGGAAAGAAAAAGCCGTCTTCCAGCAAAAGCAGAGGACCATTCGACTTCATACTTGGAAACAGCGGATATGTGAGCCAGAAAGAGCAGTACGAGCAGCAGCAACAGCAGCAGGCAGCCCTGGAGGGCAAAGGCATGGACACAGAGCTTGCAAGGGAACAGGTGAGACAGCAGCTGAGAGAGGGACTTCTCGAAGAACAGTATATAGAGATACAGGTGACGGATGCACCGAAGACCAATCAGCTGGATATGGGCAACGAAGGAATGAGCATTGCCATCGGCAATATATTCGGCGACATGGCGCCTAAGAGGATGAAGACGAAGAACGTCAAAGTAAAGGACGCCAGGAAGATCCTTCGCGAAGAAGAGGCACAGAATCTCATAGATATGGATCAGGTTACAGACGATGCTCTTCAGAATGCAGAGCAGAACGGTATAATATTTATCGACGAGATCGACAAGATCGCGTCAGGTTCAGGGTACAGAAGCGGAGCTGACGTATCGAGGGAAGGCGTGCAGAGAGACATACTTCCTATAGTCGAGGGAAGCGTCGTGAATACGAAGCACGGACCTGTGAAGACGGATCATATTCTTTTCATAGGCGCAGGTGCATTCCATACTGCGAAACCTACGGATCTCATACCGGAACTGCAGGGACGTTTTCCTATCAGAGTAGAACTTGATAACCTGGATAAGGAAACGTTCGTTAAAATTCTAACAACTCCTGAGAACGCTCTGCTGAAACAGCACAAGGCTCTTCTGGAGACCGAGGGCATAGAGATAGAATTCACTGACGGAGCTGTGGACGAGATCGCCACCATGGCGTTCATGATGAACGAACAGACCGAAAACATAGGTGCGAGAAGACTGCATACGATACTTGAAAAGCTTCTTGAAGATATATCTTTCAACATTCCGGACATGGATGAGGAGAAGATCACCATCGATCAGCCATACGTAAAAGAGAAATTCGAAGAGAAGATACATCCTGAAGATATCGATCGTTATATCCTGTAAACATGTGTATCCTCATAGATTGGTACAAATAACATCGGTAAAAGTGACGATATACTGCTCTGTAACGATTCAGCCGGCTGGATCGCCTGCAGGGCAGTTGCTTTAAATATGATTCGACAGCAAATTTATTAAATAGAAACGCTGAAAACTGAAAAAACACAGCAAACTCATGAAAAAAACGGGTAAGTTTGTGTTAATTGTGTGAAAGGCAGGAACTTTTTCGAAAAGTCTAAAAAAATATATTGTCTTGTTAAATTAAAAACGGTATAATACAAGTAAAGCTTGCAAAATAATAATAATCAATAGATGAGGTACAGTATGAGTGACATTTTAAACAAAGTTAGAAAATTGAACTGGCTTTTACAGGAAAGCCCGACAGGTGCATTTTCGTTCAATGAAATGTGCGGTGTATTGAGTGATCTGATGGATTCGAATGTATATGTCCTGAACGCAAAGGGCAGGATCATAGGCGTCAATTACAAGATCAGATCCGACAGCTTCGCGATCCCGGATCCGGAAACAGGATCAGAGACACTTCCTGCAGAATACAATCAGGAGCTGATGAGTGTAAGGGAAACAACGGCAAACCTTTCAGGAGACGAAGCTCTCAAGATATTCAAGTACGATTATGATACATCGGACAAGCTCCATACTATAATCCCTATCCTGGGAGGCGGCAAGAGATGGGGCACGCTGGTAATGACAAGATACACACCGGCGTTCACAGATGAAGATCTGGTTCTTGGAGAATACGGCGCAACTGTAATAGGGCTTGAGATACAGAGACAGAAATCACTGGAACTGGAAGAGGAAGAAAGACAGATCGCAATGGTGCAGATGGCTATAGGCACGCTGTCATATTCAGAGGTAGAAGCGGTTCAGCAGATCTTCGCAGAGCTGGACGGCAATGAAGGCCTTCTTGTGGCAAGCAAGATCGCAGATCGTTCCGGAATAACAAGATCCGTTATCGTCAATGCCCTGAGAAAGCTCGAAAGCGCAGGCGTGATCGAATCACGCTCACTGGGCATGAAGGGCACAAGGATAAAGATCATAAACTCGAAGTTCAAGGATGAACTGGCTAAAATGGTAATGTAGCTGCAGATGATGTGCAGCTGCACAAACACAGAAAAGCAGACACAGAAACTCCTGCGGTGCATATAATATCACGCAGGGGTTTTTTAGTGCGGAGGATCATATGAAACGACGGGGAACAGGACGCCGGCGAAAAAGCAGACATGTACCGGTGAGATTTTTCATAATGACAGGAGTTATCATTATCATATGTATGTTGCTGGCATGTCATGTGATGCACGACATCATAGGACCAAATATGGAAGAAACAGCCAGGATAAAAGCAGCAGCCATAGTATCGCGCACAGTGAACCGATCCCTGGCGGAGGAACTGGAAAAGCAAAAAAAAGAAGGAAACCTGTTCACCGAACAGAGAAACAGCAAAGGCGAACTTGAAATGGTCCAGGCGGATTCCGTGAAGATAAACCTGCTGATGTCTCAGCTGGCCATGAACATACAGGAGGAATTCAGCTGCAACGGCCGGGAAAGTTTCCCAGTATCCTTCGGTACACTGATAGGAAGCCGTGTGCTGTCTCAGTCAAAGCCGGATATGACCATAACCGTAGTGCCCCTCAGTGTATCATCGATGGATTTCAGGACGGAATTCGAAACACAGGGCATAAACCAGACAAAGTACAAGATATATGTGATCCTCGAATGTCGTGTCAAGATGCTTGCACCGTTCTCCACCGAGATATTCAAGGTGAAGAATACCGTGCTGGTAGCGGAGACCGTTATCCTGGGCACCGTACCGGACAGCTACGTTCAGGTCCCGAAGGAATCGATACTCGACGCCACATGATGACAGTAACACATATATACAGACAGTCTTTTCAGGTTATTGACAGATGCACATGGATAACGGATGTGGTATTATATAGATATGCTTAGATTTAATGAAAACAATGAAGTCATACAGGACGAGGATTACACAGGTATAATCGTCGGTCTGCAGCTCAGGGAAGACATATCATATTCCATGGATGAGCTCCAGGGTCTCGCGGAGGCTGACGGAGTGGAAGTTGTGGGACGTATCATACAGTCCCTGGAAAAACCCAATACTGCAACAATGATAGGAAAGGGCAAGGTTGAGGAGCTTGCCGAAATGTGCAGTAATATGGAAGCCGATATGGTCATCTTCGATACAGAGCTGACAGGCGTACAGATCAGGAACCTTGAGGACGCCACGGGAGTCAGAGTCATAGACAGGACGATACTGATACTTGACATATTCGCAGACCGCGCTGTTTCAAGAGAAGGCAAGCTCCAGGTCGAGCTGGCGCAGCTGCAGTACAGGATGCCGAGACTGACAGGTTTCGGAAAATCCCTGTCAAGGCTTGGCGGAGGCATTGGTACAAGAGGTCCGGGAGAGAAAAAGCTTGAAACTGACAGGCGCCACATAGCCGGAAGGATCGACGACATAAAGGCAGAGCTGAAGAAGCTTGGCAGGACCAGGGATCTTCAGAGAAGCAGCCGTGAAAAGTCGGGTATACCTGTGGCTGCACTGATAGGATATACGAATTCAGGGAAATCCGCTATAATGAACAGACTTCTCGCTGCTTCGGAAAAGGAGGACAAGACGGTATCGTCAAAAGACATGCTGTTCGCGACACTGGATACACAGCATAGGAAGATAACCATGGAGCAGGGCAGCGAATTCATCCTGATAGATACCGTAGGATTCGTCAGCAAGCTGCCCCACGGACTTGTGGAAGCCTTCAAATCCACCCTGGAGGAAGTAAAGTATGCGGATCTGCTGATCCATGTGGTGGACAGTGCCTATGAGAACTACGATTTCCAGATGGAGGTGACGGACAAAGTCATAAACCAGCTGGGAGCAGGGGGCAAGGAACGTATAACAGTATACAACAAGACAGATATTGCTCCGGAAAGACCGGTGGACGCCACCGGCGGAGATTCCGTATATACTTCAGCCCTGACAGGCGAAAATATGGATCTGCTGGCAGATATGATAAAAGAAAAGCTGTTCGGAGGACGGATAAAGGCAAAACTGCTGATACCGTATGACAGAGGGGATATCGTTTCCTATCTGTGCAACAACGCAGGCATATCGTCTATGAGCTATGAAGCGGAAGGAACTATTCTGGAAGGAGAATTTTCAGCAGAAGATCACGGGAAGTACAGGAAGTATGAAATTATATAATACAGTAAAGAAGGAAGCAGAAGCTTCACAGATAATAGAAAGATCGAAATTCATTGCCCACGTCAGACCGGCTGAAACGCGCGAGGAGGCGGAAGCCTTCATATCAAAGATAAGATCGGAATACAAGGATGCCAACCACAATGTACCGGCGATGGTCATCGGAGATAAATCACAGATACAGTGGGGCAGCGATGACGGCGAGCCCCAGGGGACTTCGGGCGCTCCGATAGTCCAGATGCTGGTAAAGGAAGGCATCACCAATGTCGTGGTAGTCGTGACACGTTATTTCGGAGGGATAAAGCTCGGTACAGGCGGACTCGTCAGAGCATATACGGGCAGCGCCAAGCTTGGTCTTGAGGCAGCAGAGATGTGCAGTGTCCGTGAAGTGTGCAGGATGAAAATAGAAATAGAATATACGAGTCT
>CAJJPZ010000088.1 GCA_905193765.1 uncultured Eubacterium sp. | reverse complement strand
TCAGGGGTCATCCCGATTCATGTCCTGTATGTCACGGTATGGCTGTGGCATGGCTTTTTGTATATTCTCTCTCATACGCAAAGAGGACCCTGCCGTCATCTGCCGGTGTCAGGATCCTCTGTTCATCTCCCGGATCACTTCTGTATGTACTGCCCGGCCTCAAGGTCCATGCTGACGTACATACTGTCTGTTATTTCATCGTATACGCTCTTGTATCAGACCATGGCGCATATATTCTCGTGCCGTCCACCTCGCTGTAGGCTCTTACCTTGTAGTAATATTTCTTCCCGGCTTCAGCTTTGATGCCTCTGGCCTTGCCTTTGGTGGTCTTCCAGGTGGATACGATCTTCGTGCCCGTCGGGTTCGTGGACTTCGAAATCTGATAGCCGCTTTCTCCCGGGATGTTTTTCCATGAAACCGTCACTGCTGTGGCGGATTTCTTAACCACTGACGGTCTTCCGAGTTTCTTCAGCGTGTATATATCCACTGCCGATGCTTTGCTCCCTTTGGAAAGTTCGCTGTTGAGACTGTCGCAGGAGTATACCAGGAATCTGTATTTCACTCCCGGCGTAAGCTTCGTCTTCTTCGCCGATGTTCCCGACGTCTGTTTCAGCAGGGAATAGCTCTTGTCCGAAGCTTTCTTGTAGTATACCTTGTATCCTGCTGCGTCCTCGACTTTGTTCCATGAGACCATCACTGCATCATAGGCACTGAGCTTCGCAGCTGTCTTCTCAGGTGCAGCGAAATCCCTGTAGACGAATATACTGCCTGCCGCCCGGTCTTTCCAGTCCGCAGGTGACACGATATATCCCGGCATCAGATTCACTTTGTATCCCGGAGTGATCTCCACATACTCTGCGTCGTCCTCCGGCGTATCACATCCTCCGATGGCAGGACAGGCGTCTTTCAGCTTCGGAGCCTGGAACTCGCCTTTCAATACAGTCGCAGATGAACCGCTGCCCTCCACATACAGGGCAGGCACACCGAAATAGAAACCGTCGTTGACATTCACTTTCCCGCCGTTCACAGCATTCAGAGCACTGTAAGTTGGTTCCGGGATCAGGGCCGTATCATCATAGTTCGTTATGATCGTGGAATCATTTATATATGCTTCTCCTTCAGATACGACTCCGTCTCCGTAATTCGTCTCCAGATAACAGGCGTTCATCACAAGTTTAGCATCCGCTGCAACGTAGCATGCCATATCATCTTCCGGTTCGGTCTCTATATCATAAAAGCCATAATAACCGCAGCGGTCCATATCTACTGTCGAGCCTGACGCTGCACAGATGCCGGCCGCATAATCATCGCCGGTGCACAGATCTATATCATCCAGATCTGCCCTGGCTCCCGACACTGTCACTGCTGCCGCTCTGGCTCCAGATGCCGCATCTGCCTCCGGCACTGTATACATATTTACGATATATCCGTTCCTGAGCCTGATCCGGCCTGATTTCACCAGCACAGTTTCCTCAGTGCTATAGGAACAGATCTGATGACCTGCCAGATCGATGGTCAGTCTGAAGCTGCTGCCTCTGTTTATACTCACTGATATATCGTCAAGATCGCGGAGCAGGGTTATCGTATCCCCGGATACTGCTGCATTGACAGCTACCTGCAGTGATCTGTATTTTTTACCGCTGCTTTTTATCTGTACTGCATATGCTGTTGCTCTGGCTGCAGAAAGTTTTTCGTATACGGCGGTCTCTTCCCTGTGCGGTCTGAAACTCTCAGCTTTCTTTTGAAGCATCGATCCTGCTCTGAGGCGTTCAGTTCCGGATATGGCCGACGACACACGCTTCGTCCTGCTGTACGATCTGTCTGTCCCACTGTGCCCTGCCGCCTCTGCTGTTGCGGCAGCAGATGATACCGACGGTATCAGGGTCAGGATCATGCAGGCTGCCATGATGAAGCAGACTGTTTTCTTTCTCATGCTTATTTCCTCCCGGTCCTCTGTTATCTGTTGTGACAGATCGGTGTCTGCACAGTTGCTACTCTTCCCATGCCTTTGCAACTGCGTCTGCAACTGCGTCTGCTGCTCCCGGATGGAATGCACTCGGTATTATATAGTCAGCTCTCAGCTCTTCATCCTTGATAAGACCTGCAAGTGCAAAGGCTGCTGCCGTTTTCATCTCTTCGGTGATACGTTTCGCTCTTGCTGCCAGTGCGCCT
The DNA here is from genome assembly GCA_905193765.1 of uncultured Eubacterium sp. Taxonomy (GTDB): domain Bacteria; phylum Bacillota; class Clostridia; order Peptostreptococcales; family Anaerovoracaceae; genus Lentihominibacter. The sequence continues at coordinate 6,526 of CAJJPZ010000088.1, read as the reverse complement.
TTGAAAAGCCCCGGGAATATAAGGACATTGTTTATCTGGTTAGGATGATCTGATCTTCCTGTTCCCACGACTGCGGCTCCGGCTTCCTTAGCCAGATCCGGCTGGATCTCCGGTTCAGGATTGGCCATTGCAAAGATTATAGCGTCCTTGGTCATGGTCTTCACCATATCCTGTGTCAGTACCTTTGCCGCCGACACGCCGATGAACAGGTCTCTGCCCTTTACAGCATCTGCAAGGCTTCCTGTGACCTGATCCTCATTGGTTATCGCTGCCAGGCGCTTCTTTGCTTCGTTGAGGTCGCTCCTGTCCCTTGTGAGGATGCCCTTGCTGTCGCATGCCACGATGTCCTTGATACCCAGGTTCAGCAGCATCCTCGCGATGGCTGTTCCTGCGGCTCCGGCTCCGTTTATCACTGCTGTCATTTCATTGAGTTCACGCCCTGTCAGTTTCGCAGCATTGATGACTGCCGCTGAAACGACTACGGCTGTACCGTGCTGGTCATCGTGGAACACAGGTATATCCACTGCCGCCTGGAGTTTTTCTTCTATCTCGAAACATCTCGGCGCTGATATATCCTCAAGGTTTATGCCGCCGAGGGTCGGCGAAATGTTCTTCACGATATTGACGATCTCATCCACGTCCTGCGTCTGAAGGCAGATCGGGAATGCGTCTATGCCTGCGAATTCCTTGAACAGCAGCGATTTACCATCCATTACAGGGATGGACGCCAGCCCTCCGATGTTGCCCAGTCCCAGTACAGCGGAACCGTCCGAGACTACTGCCACGATATTCGATTTGTTGGTATATCTGTATACATCCTCAGGATTTTCATGTATCTTCCTGCATGGCTCGGCAACGCCCGGCGTGTATGCGGTGGAAAGGTCGTCCTTGTTCTCCACCTTCACTTTGCTTGCCACGGCCATCTTGCCCTTGTTTTCCTCGTGCATCCTGAGCGATTCTTTATAGTAATCCATTATTGATTCTCCTGTTTTATTTTTTCTTCCATGAGCTTTTGAGGCCTACTATCTTGTTGAATACCTTTTCGTCTGCCGTAGTCAGCTTCTCGTCTGCGATGTAGTAGCCTTTTCTGAAGAACTGGAATCTTTCTCCCGGCTGAGCCTCGCCTACCGACGGCTCTGCATATCCGAAGGTCTCTGTCAGCGAATCAGGGTTGAGTTTCTGTTCGCCGTTCTCATCGTCGATCATCAGATAGTCGTAGTTCCTGATCTTTATCTTTACAGCTGTCGCTGCATCAACCCAGTGGATGGTGCCCTTGACTTTGCGGCCTTCGAATCCGCTGCCGCTCCTTGTCTCAGGGTCATACGTGCAGTGGAGCTCCTTTATGCTGCCGTCGTCGTTCTTGATGACTTCGTCGCATGTGATGAAGTATGCTCCCTTGAATCTTACTTCGTTGCCCGGGAACAGACGGAAATATTTCTTTACCGGTACTTCCATGAAGTCGTCGCCGTCTACATAGAGTTCTCTGCTGAACGGCACCATGCGGTCTCCCATTTCAGGCACTTCGCGGTTGTTCTCCAGCTCCATCTCTTCTGTCTTGTCTTCCGGATAGTTGGTTATAACGACCTTTATCGGATTCTCGACTACGTTGCGGTTCTGCACCTTGAGCTTCAGGTCTTCTCTGACGCAGTGCTCCAGCAGGCCTACGTCTACCATGCTGTTTGCCTTGGAGACTCCGATCCTCTCGCAGAAGTCACGCACTGCTTCCGGCGTATAGCCTCTCCTCCTGATGCCTGCAATGGTCGGCATCCTCGGATCGTCCCATCCGTCTACCGTACCGTCGTCCACCATGGCTTTGAGGTATCTCTTGCTCATCACTGTGTTGGTGAGGTTGAGCCTTGCGAATTCTATCTGTCTCGGCGGCGTCGGCCATTTGCCTACCTCTCTGAGCACCCAGTCGTAGAGCGGTCTGTGGTCCTCGAACTCCAGCGTGCAGATGGAGTGGGTGATGCCTTCGATGGCGTCTTCTATAGGGTGTGCAAAATCGTACATAGGGTATATGCACCATTTGTCTCCTGTGTTGTGGTGTGATATGTGGGCTATCCTGTAGATAACAGGGTCGCGCATATTCATGTTAGGCGACGCCATGTCGATCTTCGCTCTTAGGACTCTCTCGCCGTCTCCGAACTTGCCGTTCTTCATGTCTTCGAAAAGCTGCAGGTTCTCTTCCACGGATCTGTTCCTGTAAGGACTTTCCTTGCCCGGCTCCTTGAGGGTGCCTCTGTATTCTCTGATCTGGTCTGCGTTGAGTTCGCAAACGTATGCCTTGCCTTTCTTTATCAGGGTCACTGCACACTCGTACATTTCATCGAAGTAGTCCGACGCCCAGAGCCTGTTGTCCCACTGGAATCCCAGCCATCTCACGTCCTGCTCGATGGAGTCCACGTATTCCACGTCTTCCTTGACAGGGTTGGTGTCGTCGTATCTGAGATTGCATTTGCCGCCGTACTTCTGCGCTGTTGTGAAGTTGAGGCATATGGACTTGGCATGTCCTATATGCAGGTAGCCGTTGGGCTCCGGCGGGAACCTTGTGTGCACCTTGTCTCCGTACTTCTGTTCTTCCAGGTCTTTATCTATCATGTTGTGGATAAAGTTCGAGGCCGCTTCACTCTGCACCTCAGCCTGCGGTTTGTTGTTGTTTGCATCCTTTATGTCTGCCATACTCTTCCTCCGTATATGGTTTTTTGTTTCACTGAAAATCCACACCGGCATAAGCCGCTGTAAATCACTGTATTCATTCTACTACAACATTGATATGTGGTGCAATGGAAAATCAGCGCCGCGTTGAAAATAGATATACTCACTGCTCTACACACCGTGTGCATGATATGACTTCGACTGTAACGCGTTTCTTTGAAACGGTGTCCGCCGATATCCTGCCTGCATTGACAGAAAAATTCCTGCTCAGCCGGTCTTCTCTGTCATAGCCGAAAATAATTCCGAAACCCGGCATCATGCAGTTATTGGCAGGAGCGTCCAGGTATTCTTCAGCATACATTTCAAGTCGTATATCTTCATCTGTACTGAAATCTATAAAAAGCAATTTTTCGCCGTCGCTGAAACTTTCCAGGAACTCCCTTTCCATATCCTCAAAGTCTTCATCCCATTCGTCATCCTCTGCGTCCGCCAGTTCGCTCGGTCCTTCCTCTGCGTCTTCACTGTCGCAGGTGTCGTATCCCTTTATCAGGGCTTCCGGGGATACTGCAAAGACATCGTGGATCCTGAAAGTCAGTGCATTCCCGTTTTCATCCGTAACGGTATATTCTGTCGACCCTGATTTTGCATGTTCTCCGAGGTCTTCGGCCCCGATTTCCCGGAGGTCGCATTCAATAAGCGCTCCTATATGCGAGGTCTCTCCTCCGGGCCTTATCACCGCCTCTATCTCAAGAGTCTCATTCTGCCAGTCTATGTCCAGCATACCAACGTCCGTCTCGTATGTAGTGAGTTTGAGCCGGTCTGCATCGCGGTCGAGCCACTCGGCAGGCAGCAGGCCCATGGCATCAAAGCGCCGAAGCCTGTACCACGGCATATAGTCCGCCTCATCGAGATATTCCCATTCAATATGTCCTTCACAGATGTCGAAGGTCTCTCCATTCACGGTGAAACCGCAGACGGCGGTATTCTGCTCGTTACGGTCTTCTTCTATCTGCTCCATGAAAACATCCCGGTTCGTCATTTCCGCTTCTTCATAATCGTCTTCACTGCAGCAGCAGTCCCGGTATACGCTGAGCACATGCATCTGAACGATGCGCTTCAAAGCGCCGTCCTGTGCGCAGGGACTTTGCTTATATCCCGGCTGCATATCGCCACAGTCCGGGCGTTCCAGCCCGTCATTTTCCGGGATACCGACTTCTCTCAGGGCAACTATAAGCGCCGGTCTGCCGCCGATAGTCAGCGTCCTGCCGACAGACACCTCCCTGTATACAGTGACGTTCTCCTCACACTCGATATATTGTCTTAATTTCATATTCCCATTCCTTTCATATATAAGCCCCTTCACCTGTGAAACTCTTACAAAATCTTTCAGTGTGTGTAATCCATTCTAACATGCCTGCCCGAGGAAAACAAAAGATATCGGCATGCGATGAGCGGATATAAAATTGGGGGGGAGCAAAATGGTGTTGTTTTTTGTGGTTTTGCTCCCCAATTATTATGCTCGGGACATCCATAGCTTTATGTATCGAGACTATCGCCGCAGCTGCAGGTGCAGACAAGAAGATTGCAGGAGTTATGCCTAACACGCTCAGCCTTTCAGGCAGCGGCTACAGCACTGTATGTCTCACTGAAAGCTGCAGTGAAGACGACGCTCAGATGGTCGACGAGATGCTCAACGCACCGGGGCAGGTGATGCATATCGGTGAAAACATGTTCGATACATTCACAGGGTTCAGCTGCACAGGCCCTCTGTGGATCTACAAGATGATCGAGGCCATGACAGATGCCGGCGTATACTCAGGATTCGCCAGAGCAGACGCCCGGGACATCGTCATCAGGAACATGATCGGTGCTGCAACGGTCCTCAGCATGACGGGCGAGCACCCTGCAGTGAAGGTGGATCAGATGACTTCACCGGGAGGAACTACTATCGAAGCTCTGAAGGTGCTCCAGCAGGAAGGTTTCGCCAATGCGATAATGACTTCCGTCGATGCATGCGTAAGCAAAGCCAACTCATTAAAATAACTATTTTCCATAAATAATACTTCCTAACAAAACGGGACGTCGCGTTAACAGCCAAAAGCTGTTAATGCGACGTCCCGTTTTCTGTTATATGTAATATTATGTAAAGAGTTAGGTCCACAAGTCGTTTCTGTGATTTTACAGATAAATCTGTCCTGCGGATCTGCAGTATTCATCAAAATCCTGACGAAGCTGTTCTCTGAATTTAGGATGTGCGATATTTATCAGAGCTTCCGCCCTTTCCTTTATCGACTTTCCAAAAAGGTATGCAATACCATACTCGGTAACAACATAGTGTACATCCTGTCTTGTCGTAGTTACCGGGGTTCCAGGCTTGAGCACTGCAACGATCCTTGATATCTCGCCCTTTTTGGCAGTGGATGGCAGCGCGATTATCGGTTTGCCGTTCTTTGACTGCTCAGCACCCCTCAGAAAATCGAGCTGTCCACCCACACCACTGAATGTCTTCGCTCCAATTGCGTCTGCAACCACCTGTCCCATAAGATCTACTTCTATCGCTGAATTGATCGCAACCATGTTATCATTCTGTGCTATTACCGAGACATCATTGGTATAGTCAACGGGCATCAGCTGTATCATATTATTGTTATCCACATAATCATAAAGAGCTCTGGTCCCCTGAACGAAAGTGGATACTATTTTCCCTCTGTTTATCGTTTTCTTCTTTCCATTTACTACTCCGGTCTTGACGAGAGGAACCAGGTTGTCAGAGAAAACCTCTGTATGAATGCCCAGATCCTTTTTGTCTTCAAGGAACTTGAGTATTGCATTAGGAATAGTTCCCTGCCCCATCTGAAGCGTTGCTCCATCGTCGATCAGTGTTGATATATTATATCCTATTTTTTCAGCCACAGGATCATCACTGCTGATAAGAGGGATCTCATAGATCTCCTCGTCATGCTCGACAAAATAATCGATTTCTGATACATGAACGAGTGTGTCTCCGCACAGATGAGGCATTCTGTTATTGACCTGAGCGATAGCTATCTTTGACTTTTCTATTACTACTCTGCTCTGGTCACATGAAATCCCGATATTGACATACCCGTTCTCATCCGGAGGCGTGACCTGTATAAGCGCTACATCACATGGGATCCTTCCCTCTCTGAAAGCCCTGGGCTGTGCATAAAAATGTATCGGCAGGAACTCGCCTCGCCCCTCCTGTACTGCCTTTCTGTTGTTCTTACCACAGAAAAAACTGACTATCTTGAAGGAATCCTTATACTCTTCATCTGCATATGTAGCATCTCCGACATTGAGCCCCTGTGGGATCCTTATATCCTTAAGCTCATCTTTTCTTTCGAGAAGCTTATTTACCAGATAGCGAGGTTCTCCCGCTGCATGTGTAGGCACTACCCAGTCGCCTGATTTAATATGGCTCAGCGCTTCCTCCGCACTTACCGTTCTTTCTCTGTATATCTGTTTCCAGTCCATTTTTATTTTCCTTTCAAATTCATCTATGTCTGTCACTGCTGATATGTAAAATCTATTCGTTCGATCATAACTGTTTTCCCATCACCTGTTCTGACCGGTTGCATCTGACTAGCGCATTGCCAGCGTTACGAGCCCTGTCGTTGTCACTTCACCATCCTTGTATGCGACAGCCTCACATGTCACGACAGCCTTTGCTTCATTCACTTTTGATACTCTGGCTTCGATTTCGATAGTATCTCCCGGCTCGATCTTTCTCTTGAACTTAACCTTGTCGATACCTATAAAAAGCGGCACCTTACCTGCATACTGAGGCATTGACAGAAAAAGTACATCTGCTGTCTGTGCCATGGATTCCACCGTCAGCACGCCCGGCATC
>CAJJPZ010000087.1 GCA_905193765.1 uncultured Eubacterium sp. | reverse complement strand
TCGGGTATTAATATAGTTTATGATTTCTTCGATCACAATTAAGTGTTCGAAGGAGTTAAAAATAATAAAGGAGTGATTTTAATTATGTTAATGACAGGAGAACAGTACATCGAAAGCTTGAGAAAGTTAAAGACAAGAGTTTACATGTTTGGTGAAAAGATTGAAAATTGGGTGGATCATCCTATCATCAGACCATCGATCAACTGCGTTGCAGTAACTTATGATCTGGCTCAGGATCCTGAATATGCTGACCTTATGACAGCTAAGTCAAGCCTTACTGGTGAAACTATCAACAGATTCGCTCATCTTCATCAGAGCACCGAAGACCTTAAGAAAAAGGTTAAGATGCAGAGATTATGCGGACAGAAGACAGCTTCATGTTTCCAGAGATGCGTAGGTATGGACGCTTTCAATGCTGTATTCTCGACAACATATGAAACTGATAAAAAATATGGAACTAAGTACCACGAAAACTTCAAGAACTTCCTGAAGATGGTACAGGAAAAAGACCTGGTAGTAGACGGTGCCATGACTGACCCTAAGGGTGACAGAGGTCTTGCTCCACATGCTCAGAGAGATGCTGACTTATTCGTACATATCGTTGAAAGAAGAGAAGACGGTATCGTAGTAAGAGGAGCTAAGTGCCACCAGACTGGTTCTATCAACTCACACTGGCACATCATCATGCCTACACAGGCAATGAGAGAAGATGACAAGGATTACGCAGTATCATTCGCATGTCCTACAGATGCTGAAGGTATGTACATGATCTACGGAAGACAGTCATGTGATACAAGAAAACTGGAAGAAGGCGCTGAGATCGACCTCGGTAACGCTAAGTTCGGCGGTCAGGAAGCATTAGTAGTATTCGACGATGTATTCATTCCTAACGAATATATCTTCCTCGCAGGTGAATATGACTTTGCTGGAATGATGGTAGAAAGATTCGCCGGATACCACAGACAGTCATACGGCGGATGTAAAGTTGGTGTTGGTGACGTTGTTATCGGTGCTGCTGCATTAGCTGCTGAATACAATGGTGCTCAGAAAGCTTCACACATCAAAGACAAGCTGATCGAGATGACTCACCTGAATGAAACACTTTACTGCTGCGGTATCGCTTGCTCAACTGAAGGCTGGCAGACAGAAGCTGGTAACTACCAGATCGACCTGCTGTTAGCAAACGTTTGTAAGCAGAATGTAACAAGATTCCCTTACGAGATCGTAAGACTTGCTGAAGACATCGCAGGAGGCCTTATGGTTACAATGCCTTCAGAAACAGACTTCAAGTCAGACATGAAGGTTGGCAAGAACGGCGAAACTATCGGCGAGATCTGCAACAAGTACTTTGCTGCTGCTCCTTCATGCACAACAGAAGAGAGAATGAGAGTTCTGAGATTCCTCGAAAACATGTGCTTAGGTGCTGCTGCTGTAGGGTACAGAACAGAGTCAATGCATGGCGCTGGTTCACCACAGGCTCAGAGAATCATGATCTCAAGACAGGGCAACATCGAAGGAAAGAAAGAGCTTGCTAAAGCAATTGCAGGAATCAAATAAGAACTGTAAAAAAATAGGCTTGTAAAGCTTAGAATATGAGGTCGCTTTGTTGCCCAGGGCGGCCTCTTTTTTCAAAAATACAGAAAATACAATTTATGGAGATAACATTACGATGAAGTGTGCAATTAGATTTTGCGGAGGATGCAATCCGAGATATGACAGAGGTAAGGCTTTCAGGGAAATCAGAGATGAATTTGTCGATATCGAATTCCCTTATGCCCGTGAAGATGAGGAATACGACTGTCTGCTGGTTATCGGAGGATGCTCTAATTGCTGTGCTTCTTATGATCAGTATGACGTAAAAGGTGATGTGCTTAAAATGTGGGATGAGTCACATTTAAAAAATATAAAAAAAAACTTTCAGCCATAAGGGCTGAACAGGAGGATGATTAAAAATGGATTGGAAAGAATATTACAGCAGCAGATTGACGACGGCAGAGGAAGCTGTCAAGCTGATCAAATCAAATGACAAAGTGGTTCTGGCACATGACGTCGGAGAACCACCGGTACTTGTAGATGCTATGGTCGCAAATCATGCAGCTTACAAGAATGTTGAGATTTCGCACATGTTCACATTAGGCAAGGGTGAATACTGCAAGCCTGAATACAAGGAAAACTTTCACCCTAATCTCTGGTTCCTCAGCGGACAGACAAGAAAGTGCGTTGAAGAAGGATACGGCGATTTCACTCCGTTATTCTTCCATGAAGTTCCGGGTCTCATGAGAGATGGTACTATTCAGGTAGATGTTGCAATGATCATGGTAACTCCACCGGACAAACACGGATATGTATCGACAGGAGTTTCAGGCGACTACACTGTTCAGGCTGTAAAATCAGCAAAGACAGTTATCGCACAGATCAACAAGAACGTACCGTTCACATTTGGTGACGCTGTATTCCATATTTCCGAAATAGATGCATTCGTAGAAGCAGACACACCTCTTCCGGAACTGCCGGAAGCAAAGATCGGCCCTGCAGAAGAAGCTATCGGCAAATACTGTGCAGAGCTCGTTAATGACGGAGATACTCTGCAGCTCGGTATCGGAGCTATCCCTGATGCTGTATGCCACCAGCTGGTAAACAAGAAGCACCTGGGTATCCACTCAGAGATGCTGGGTGACGGACAGGTAGTTCTGTACGAAGCAGGCGCCATAGATAACTCACAGAAGGGTATAGATGTAGGCAAGTTCGTATTCAACTTCGTTATGGGTTCAAAGAAGACTTATGACTTCCTTGACAAGAATACTGCATGCCTGCTCAAAGCCGTAGACTACGTAAATCATCCGATGATTATAGCAAAGAACCCTAACATGGTAAGCATCAACGGCGGTATCGGCGTTGACTTCTACGGTCAGGTAGCTGCAGACACTATCGGTTACAGACAGTTCTCAGCAGTAGGCGGACAGGTAGACTTCATCAGAGGAGCTGCTATGGGCAAGAACGGCAGAGCCATCATCGCAATGCCTTCAGTTGCAAAGAAGAAAGACGGATCAATGGTTTCAAAGATCACGCCGCTTCTTTCAGAAGGTCAGGTAGTAACAACTTCAAGACACGATACTGATTATGTCGTAACTGAATACGGTATTGCCAAACTGAAGGGCAAGACTGTAAAAGACAGAGCAAGAGCTCTCATCAACATAGCTCATCCTGATTTCAGAGATGGACTTAAAGATGAGTTTGAAAAGATGTTTAAAGTTAAGTTTTAATTTATAATGTAAAGAGAGGTATTTAAAATGCAAGCATTAAGAGTAGTTCCTGCAATTCATTATTTTGACACTTTCAAAGACTTCAATGATGAATTCAAATTAGGAAAAGGCGATCTCCTTGTAACTAACCAGTGGATGTATGATCCGTATGTAAAACCGCTGGGAATCGACATGCCGGTTATCTTCCAGGAAAAATACGGAAAAGGCGAACCGTCAGACGAAATGATGGACGCTATGAAGAAGGACATGGATCAGTATGAATATGACAGGATCATCGCTTTCGGCGGCGGTACTATCGTTGACATCTGTAAGGTTCTTGCTCTGGACATCCCTACAAGAGCACTTGATGTTTACACTGGCGAAGTTGCTCCTAAGAGAGTAAAGGAACTGGTCGTTGTGCCTACAACTTGCGGAACGGGTTCAGAAGTAACAAACGTTGCTATCGCCGAATTAAAGTCATTACATACAAAGAAGGGTATCGCAGTTGAAGAAACATATGCAAAGACTGCTGTACTCATTCCTGAATCACTCCAGGGACTGCCTGACTATGTATTCGCAACATCATCAGTTGACGCTCTGATCCACGCAGTTGAAAGTTACCTTTCACCAAAAGCATCACCGTTCACTGAGATGTACTCACTTAAGGCAATCGAAATGATTATGAACGGATATAAAGCTATCGTTGCAGCAGGCGGAAACACAGCTGAGAACAGAAAAGCTCTGCTGAAAGACTTCCTTCTGGCTTCAAACTATGCCGGAATCGCATTTGGTAATGCAGGATGTGCAGCAGTACACGCATTATCATACTCCATCGGAGCTGCTTTCCATGTACCTCACGGTGAAGCAAACTTCCAGTTCTTCACTGAAGTATTCAAGATGTACATGAGAAAGGATCCTAACGGAAAGATCACTAAGGCAAACCAGATCTTCGCAGATGCTCTCGGATGTGATCTGGAAAATGTTTACGAAGAAATGGATAAGTTCCTCGGACTGTTCTTAACTAAGAAACCGCTTAAGGAATATGGTATGACTGAAGCTCAGATCGATGAATTCACTAAGTCAACTGTTGACAACCAGCAGAGACTTCTTGGAAACAACTATGTATTCCTTACAGACGAAGAAATCAGAGAGATATTTGCAAACCTTTATTAATCTGAAGATGTTGAGAGACCCCGGTCATTGCGTGCCGGGGTCTTTGTGTTTAAGGCGGCTTGTCACGTCATACAGTGAAGTGGGGCGTAACAGTTGAAATAATCAGTATATTACCCTTCGGTTGACAATGGATGCAGACATATAGTATCATATACTGTATGTTAGATTGTAGATTAGAAAAGAGGTAATAGAATGAACCCGAATATCATAATAACAGATCCAAGCAGGAATCTGAGGGCACTGGGAAGGAACGCCCTCAGTGGTAAATGGAATATGGCGATAGTGGCAGTAGCTGTGTATCTGCTGTGTGTAAATCTTCCTCCGCTGATACTGAATTCTCTTTTCGGGATAAACATAGCTGATCTGTATGGCGCAAACCTTATGTACAGCGTAGGGACCGATACATACAATGCGGTGTACAGCAGCATGCCGGAATATTCGCCGTTGGCAGGACTGTATGTATTGCTCGTATCAGGGGCCCTGGAGCTGGGGATCACGCTGTTTTTCCTGGCTATGTTCAGAAAACAGAATGTGAATGCAGGAGACATATTCCTGGGATTCGACAGATTTGGTAAAGCCCTGGGACTGCTGCTGTTCCAGTCGCTGTTCATATTCCTCTGGAGCCTTCTTCTTCTGGTTCCGGGAATAATAGCATCGATCAGGTACAGTCAGACATTTTTCATACTTGCAGATGATCCGTCGAAGGGTATCAGGCAGTGCATGGATGAGAGCAAGGCTATGATGAATGGCAATAAGATGAAATACTTCTGTCTTAGTCTGTCCTTTATAGGATGGGCGCTGCTTGCTTCGATACCGGCCAGCATACTTGACAGCATATGCAATGTAATGAAGCTGGGCGGGCTTGCCACAGGAATCATATCCATAATTGGAACACTGTTCCTTGCACCGGTGATCGCATATATATACTCGACCCAGTCAGGTTTTTATGAGATCCTTGCAGGCCACCTGATAAAGGAGACTGAACCTGCACCGCTGGCTCCGGAACCTATACCGTCATCTGAATATCATGATGATATGAGATTTTAGTGCAAAATAAAGAATATAATGAGAACAGCTGCATGTCTTCGGGTTGAAGATCTGCAGCTGTTTTTAAATGTTTTTTTATATCTGAGTGCCGGTGATGTTTCATGGATGTCATATTTCCAGGCTCATCTTTTCAGGAAGGAACAGTCTCTTGTCCATCGTCCTGAGTTCATCGGATATGACAGGGGTGAATTCCATGAACGGCAGGATATCTTTTTCGATATCTATACCGGGGGCGATCTCGATCAGCGTGAGGCCCTTGCCGGTAAGTTTGAATACCGCACGTTCCGTAATATAGAAAACGTTCTGGTTTCCCTTTTCGATGGAATATTCACCGGAGAATGTGATATGTTCGACATTCTTTTTGAATTTGATATATTTGCCTTCCCTGACTATATCGATGCCGCCGTCTTTAACATTTATCTCGCTTTTTCCAGCTGTGAACGTGCCAAGGAAGCATACCGTCTTGGCGCCCTGGGTTATATTTATGAACCCTCCGGGTCCCGTCACTTTGCCTGCAAATTTTGAGACATTCACATTGCCGTGCATGTCGATCTCAGCAGCGCCCAGGCAGGCGAAATCGATGCCGCCGCCGTCATAAAAATCGAATATATCGGGCTGCTTGATTATAGCCACCGGATTGTATGCGGCGCCGGTAGCTATGCCGGGAGCAGGTACGCCACCTGTGACGCCTGACTCTATGCTGGAGGAGATATGCTCTATGACGCCTTCTTCATTGAGGACTTCCGATACGTTCATAGGGATCCCTATTCCAAGATTCATGAAGTCTCCGGCTCTGACTTCCATACATGCCCTGCGGCATATGACCTTATGAGTATCCAGTGGCAGCGGTTTGATATCTCCGAAAGGTATCTTCTCATCGCCGCACCATGACGGCACGAAGTCCTGATCCGGGATAAAATGCTGCCCGGTATTTCCGGGAGTACCCTGTATCACGTAGTCGACAAGTGTAGAAGGAACAGTGACCATCTGCGGGTGTATACCGCCGTGATCGACGATCCTGTCCACCTGTACCATGACTATACCGCCTGAATTCCTGGCAGCCGCAGCCATTTCGAACTGTTCTATATGGATGGCTTCCTTTTCTATGGATATGTTTCCGTCTCTGTCTGCGATACTGCCTTTTATTATAGCTACGTCTATGGGGAATGCAGGGTAGAAAAGATATTCGGAACCGTGCAGATCTAAAAGTTCCACTATGTTTTCACCACTGCTTTCGGCAGCGTCGTTTACTTTGCCACCGTCGATACGTGGATCGACGAAGGTCTTTGTTCCCACCTTTGTTATGACGCCGGGTTTGTGTGATGCGATGGCCCTCATCATATGGGAAAGCACCCCCTGAGGCATCATGAATGTGGGAAATGTATTATCCATGATCAGTGGATAAAGTTTCGGTGCAAGGCTCAGATTGCTGCACAGGAAACGTCTCATCAGACCCCTGTGGGCGAAATGGTTTATACCGCGGTCACGGCCGTCGCCTCCGAGGCCCGCCACATTGACTACAGAAAGATCGCGTGGATGTCCGTCGCGGATGAACCGTTCCTCTATGTTGCCAAGGATGTCGTCTGCAAGGCAGAATCCTATGAAACCGTCTATCGCTACTGTGGAACCGTCTTTTATGAGCTCTGCAGCCTCTCCTGCACTTATGAATTTTGCTGGCATTTTGGAGTCCTTTCATATTGAAATAGTGTTTCAGGTAAAAATAACAGCGTGCTCTGATGCGGATACAGCTGTCAGATCACGCTGTCGTTCATACTGTCATTCGGCAAACAGTGTTTCGTACGATTTATATACGTGACTATTTGTTCTTGAATTCAGCAGGTCTCTTCTCAAGGAATGCGGCCATACCTTCTTCTTTGTCCTGGGACGCGAACGGGCCTGTGAAAGCTTCGACTTCAAGTGCTGAAGCAGCAGGCATGTCGAGACCGTAGCCGTTGTTTACAGCAAGTTTTGCAGATGCGATGGCGAGAGGAGCCTTCGACATTATAGTTTTAGCAAGTTTTTCGCATTCAGGGATCAGCTCTTCAGGAGCTACGACTTTCTCTACAAGACCTATTCTGAGAGCCTCCTGAGCATTGATCATTTCAGCTGTCATGATCATGTATTTTGCCATGCCCTTGCCTACGAGACGAGGGAGTCTCTGAGTCCCGCCGAATCCCGGGATTATTCCGAGATTTACTTCAGGCTGACCGAACTTGGCTTTCTCTGAAGCTATCCTTATATCACACGCCATTGAGAGTTCACATCCTCCGCCGAGAGCGAAACCATTGACTGCAGCGATGATCGGTTTGTCAACGGACTCCATGAGGTTCATGACCGTGTGACCTTTCTTGATCATGGCTCTTCCTGCAACAGCGTCCAGCTGCTTCATCTGTGCAATGTCAGCTCCTGCAACGAAAGCCTTTCCTTCGCCCGTCACGATAGCAGCCTTGGCATCAGCATCTCCCTCGAACTGTGTGAATGCAGCATAGAGCTCGTCCAGCACCTGAGTATTGAGTGCGTTCATTGCCTGCGGTCTGTTGATGGTGACGTATGCGATACCGTCATTTACTTCATATTTAATGGTTTCAAACATCTGAATATCATCCTTTCTTGCTTTTGATCGATTTTATGTTTACCAAATATATTATATCACTCGGTTAAAAGTGTTACAACACATCTTGATGCAAAACTATCTATATTAGTATAGATAAATCGGATGGAAAATAGTAAAATATAAGAATAAAATGAAAGGAGCAGGTGCAGTTTCATGAATGCTGCACGGTGACAGATTTATGGCTTTTGTTACTTTTGAGAATGCAGGAAAGATATACAGGACAGGGGATGTGGAGGTACAGGCTCTCAGGGACGTGAGCTTTGAAATAGAAAAAGGGGAAATATGCGTCGTGGTAGGTCAGTCCGGAGCTGGTAAGACAACACTTCTTAACATACTGGGGGGGATGGATACACTGACCTCGGGGAAAGTGCTCCTGGATGGCAGAGACATCTCCCATCTGAACGAGAAGCAGCTGGCAGCTTACAGACGGTTCGATATAGGATTCGTTTTTCAGTTCTATAATCTGATACCTAATCTCACAGCACTGGAAAACGTGGAAATAGCTTCACAGCTGTCGAAGAAGCCTCTGGACAATTATCGTGTAATGGAGGATGTGGGGCTGGAGGACAGGATGGACAATTTTCCTGCACAACTTTCAGGAGGAGAACAGCAGAGGGTCGCTATAGCCAGGGCTCTTGCCAAGAACCCCAAGCTTCTCCTCTGTGATGAGCCCACCGGGGCACTTGATTACGAGACTGGCAAGGCGATACTCAAACTCCTTCAGGACACATGCAGAACGAGTGGTATGACGATAGTTATAATAACACATAATTCAGCACTTACAGCAATGGCGGACAGAGTTGTGAAGATAAAAAGCGGCACTGTTGAATCGGTGCATATCAATGACGAGCCGAAGCCGGTGGAAGATATAGAATGGTAGATACGGAGATATCATATGGCAGGGAAAGCATACAGTAAGAATATAAGAAGGACGATACGGGGAAGTTTCGGCAGATATCTGGCGATCATGGCAATAGTTGCACTTGGAGTGGGTTTTTTTGCCGGAGTCAAGGACACTAAGGCATCGATGCTGAAAACATGTGACAAATAT
>CAJJPZ010000086.1 GCA_905193765.1 uncultured Eubacterium sp. | reverse complement strand
TGGAGTCAGTGCCGTAAAGAATATACACGTTGTCATTTTCAGGCAGAAGAAGTTTCTCCGGAGTGTCGATCTCCTTCTCGGTATATGAGATCTTCTCCTCCGGCACACCTGCCAGCAGCAGTCTGAACCTGTAGTCTCTGACCCTCGGTCCACACACCACTACATTGATTATATCTTCGCTGTTGAGGAATTCAAAGTCGCAGTCATACAGCCAGCATATGTTTTCCGACCAGTGTACTGCATCCCCCTGACAGCTGTTCATTATTATTATTTCCTTCTTTCCCTGAGTATGAGCTATATACTCGAACACTCTGGAACCTGCAAAGGCGTTTTTGTCCTTCGCCAGCATGAGATGTATGACGCTGTCGCCGACCTGACGGGCGTCATATCTGCTGCCCACGATATCCATACTGCTGAAGAAATGCTGTATCTTCTCTCTCGGATATCCCAGCTGTCTGAACAGTGACACCGCTGCGACCACGTTGTAAATATTGAACACGCTGTCGTTGAGCAGACGATATGCTGCCGATCCGTCCTTTTCCCTTACTTCTATCGTCATATCCTCAAGGTCGACATTGCATCCGGCATAGTCATATTCCGGCGCTTTGAAGCCGCATTCCGGACAGAATGCCCTGCCTATGTGACTGTATCTGACGTATTCGTATTCCAGCTTGTGATGACATTTCGGGCATATCTGGAAATCCTGTATCAGGTTCTCACAGTGATCCAGGTCTGTGTCCATTTTCTCTATACCGAAATAAACACGTTCATTTGACGGTGCTACACTGCAGCATATGAGGTCATCTGCATTCATTATCAGTTTTGTCTTCTCAGGAATATATTTTGTCAGGATACCTGAAATATATTCAGGATGTCCGTTCCTCATTATGGAATCCCTGGACAGATTCGTGATCACCATGTGATCCGGGATCAGATACGGGAATACCCTGAGCGCAGATCTCTCGTCTATCTCAAATACTCCCAGACTCTTCCTGCATCTGCCTGTTATGCCGGAGCTCTGTATAAGGCTCGTTGCAATACCGGTGTTTATATTCGATCCCATCCTGTTGTTCACAGGTTCGACACCCTCCATTTTAAGTGCATCCAGGATCAGATTGCAGACTGTGGTCTTGCCGTTTGTGCCTGTTACTGCGATTATTTTTTCAGGTTTGCCTATATATTTTATGAACTGCGGGCATATCCTCAGCGCCACGACGCCGGGAAAGTTCGTCCCGTTGTGCCTTGTTATCTTCAGCGCTACTATTGAGAGCTTCGCCGCAGCAAGTGCGATCCAAAACCTTAACTTCTCCATTTGGAATGATCCTTTCAGTGATTATCCTGCAACAGAATATTTCTGCCTGACACAGGAAACGATATCAGGCAGAACAGATCTTAATATTCGAATTCAGGTATATATTTCTTTATTGTAGGCATTATACCTATGCCCCCCGGAGTCTGTCCCGGCAACTGCCAGAAGTCATGAGCACAGTAGTTGTTGCCCTCGATTATGGCAGGCCCGTCCGGCGTTATGGCGATGTCCCATCCGATATATCTCATCTGAGGCACTACAAGGGCCGCTTTCTTGGCGCATTCAACCACTTCCTTCACCATAGGCACCTTCATACCTACGAGCTGTACATGACTGTACGGATGTTCCGTATAGTGCTGATCCTCAGTTGTATCTCCGGAATGTGCCGGGAACAGGAATTCTCCCGTTTCCAGATCCACAGGTCCGTGGAGACCATAGTTGTCCACAACTCGCCCATTTTTACCCATCTTGAACACACCATATATGACATGGGGTTCCCCCTTGGCGTCGACGATGGTTATTACTCTCATGGTATTTGCCGAGAACGGATATATCTTGTCGATATCAGGATGGTTCTCGATGACATCCTCGATGGTCGCAAAACCCTTTTCTTTTATATAGTCGTAAAAAGCCTCACCGTTTTCAAAATTCTTCGTTTCCAGCTTTTCACAGCCTATACCGCATGTCAGATCCTTCATCTTGGCGAACACTTTTTTCCTGGTCTCATAGAAGTGTATCACGTCTTCCTTCGACGCCACCTCCAGATCGAGACACTCTCTCTTGATGAAGTCCTTGAACTTTTCATTGAATTCGTTCTTGTTGTCGAAGTAGTGAGCATAATCATGATCGTTCATGAACATTATGAACTTCTTGCTCCTGAACCTCGTCATATATGTGTCCCTCTGTTCCGGCGTCAGATCCCAGAATTCAAAGATGACATAGTCATTATAGCCTGCACTGTATTTTTTCATACACTTCAGTATGTCGAAGAAAAGGTACACGCGATTCTTTCCCGAACGTTTGTGGGCTTCCTCCACAACAGAAAAGAACTTATTGAAGCTTGCCCCTTTCACTACTCTCTTATAGTATTGAAATTTGCTTTCCATTCTTTACCTCCCTTTTTAAATCAGCCCGTATATTATAACACGTTTTTAACGTACATGAAATAATGATATCCGTTTTTGTGCAAAATCATTATACCTGTCTGCTGTCCGGTATCCCGCAGATATGCAGAAACCTGCTGGCAGCATCATCTCAGCCACCGGCAGGTTCCCGTGTATATCATTATTTTGCAAGGGTGTGCAATTTAATATCAAATACATGACTAGATCGAATTCGCCTTGTCTACAGCCTTCTTCACAGAAGTCATCACAGCCTTTGCAAATCCTTCATCGATCAGCGATTTATATCCTTCGATAGTTACTCCTCCCGGTGAACACATCTCACTGACTCTCTCCTTAGGCGCGTCGCCGGTCTCATCCAGCACCATGGCTACGCCCAGCAGGTTCTTTATAACGATCTGCGTGGAATCCTTTCTGCTGAATCCGCTGTAAACGCCTGCATCGATAAGAGCGTCTGCCATCTGATATATCCACATCGGACCTGAGCAGCTGTATGCAGTGAACTCATTGAACATGTTCTCTGCAAGGTACATAGTCTGTCCCAGAGCCGAAAGGACTTTGTCTGCAAATCCCTTCTCTTCTTCCGTAACATTGCTGTTCAGGCATACTGCGCTGTGTCCGTTGCCTGACTGTCCCAGTGTGTTCGGCATTACTCTGATGATCTTCCTGTCCGCACCGAGATATCCTTCGAGAGTTTCGATCTTCACGCCTGCTGCGATGGACATGATCACTGCATCCTTGCGAACATTGTCCTTCAGACCTGCAGCCACCACCGGAACGATCTTAGGCAGTACTGCAATGACTGCCATGTCAGCTGTCTTCATAGCTTCTGTGGCGTCTGTCATTGCCTGTACGCCGTAAGTCTCCTTCAGATAATCGCAGCGTGCAGGATTGAGTTCGCTGACCGAAATATCTTCGCTTTCGACTACATCTTTCTTTATGAGGCTCCTTATTATACCTTCTGCCATATTGCCTCCGCCGCAGAATAAGATTTTCTTACCCATATTCCATCCTCCTGTCTTTTTCTATGATTACTGTTATTTATCTCCTTCAGCCATTTTCTTTATAGTGTCTACCATCGTATCGACGTCATTGTCTACGTTTATACCCATCTTTGCAAGTCTGTCCGAGCAGTCTATAGGCACATCGCTGCCGTCAAGCGGCTCGTTGAGTCTGCCGCCCATAATGATGTGGGTATCACCCAGACCGGCCTTGTCAAGGCTCTCTACAAGGTCTCTGGCATATCCGTACGCCATGCCGTTGTAGGTACTCATGCAGAGTATGTTGCTACCCGTTTCCACCAGCGTATCAGCCACTTCCGGTATGGAAACTGTCGTGCCCAGGTCAAATACTGTAGCGCCTGCCTTGCTGATCACGTTGCGGACTACCTCCTTGCCGAACTCATGTACGTCTGTCGAACCTACTACGACTTTGATGCCGTCAAGCGGGCCTTTATCGCTGACATCGATCTTTGAGAGAGCTTCATCTCTGATATGATTTATAGTCTGGACTATGCTTGTCGGTCTGATAGGCACTCTGCCTCTCATGGATTCTTTGTCCCTGAGCCCGGATCCGAAATTTATCTCCAGCTGTTCAGGACCTATCGCCTTGAGCACGGCAGCTATCTCTCCTGCATGCTCTGTGTCCACTCCCAGATCATCCAGCGCATTCATGACACGCTCGAAGAACATATTTGCACCTGTAACGAGAAGTTCTGCATCATCGTTTATCTTTTCCCAGTCCATATATCTCGCATAGTACGGAGCCTTTTCGATAACAAGATCCATGGAAAGCTGTCCTTCGACTATTTCCTCCGGCGCCGGTATCCTGATAGCCTCTGTATATGGTACAGGAGCCACGGCATATCCCGTAGGATATTTGTACTGACATGCTGCATCAGCCAGCGCATATGCAGAAAGCACTGCATAGTTTCTCGGCATGCTGTCGCTGTAGTCTATTGTATTGCCGTTTACGAAAGTTCCCGGCGTATGATACTTGTCTATCATGCTGATAGCTCTGTTGAACACGACTCTCAGCATGGAGTCACTGAAGAGGTTGCCGTAGCAGTGAGCAACTCTTCCGCCCATAAGTTCCTCTGCCATATATCTTTCCAGCTTCGCCCATCCCAGGAGGTTTGCAACATCGTGGAACTGTGCGCCATATCCGTCGTCCAGGTTGCAGTGCATAGCCACGCCCTGATCCTTGAATTCGCCCATGACGGCCATAGCCTTGATGTAGTCTGTAGTACGATAGTCTTCCATTTCAAGGCCCGGATATTCATATGTGAAGTACTGTGCCAGGTTTCCTATCGTAGTAACTCCGGCTGACAGCCCGTTCTTTACATTGTCCACTCCGTTCAGGGAACCTATCATGTGGTCTCCCAGATGAGGGTTTACAGGAACTACCTGTCCGATCCTTTTCCATTCCTCGGGAGAATTGAATATAAGGCTGCCGCCTGCCTGGAACTTGTCCCTGTATTCCTCGGGAACGCCCATGATCCAGTCGCAGCAGATACCGAACCTGTCGATGGATGAACCGGCTTCTATGAGGCTGTTGTATACCTTCTTTATGCCTTCTTCCGTAACGTCCCATGCGTTCCAGCCGATAACGGAATGTTTCATTATCTTGCCTTTTTTCATCATCTGACGTTTGTATTCCGCTTCGGACTTCACGCCGTACTTTTTCATGAACAGAGTCTCGCCTATGGTTATACCTGATGCGATCTTCCTGGCATCCGCCTTGATGGTTTTCATGTCCGGAAGTTCTTTCTCGTTGAACCTTCTGTTTATTTTTATATCCATTGCTTTCTCCCTTTTGCTTTTATATAGATTTTATACTTTTCTTCATTATTGCCAGTGCCGCTTCTTCGTCATAGTCTCTCAGCAGTCCTGCCGCATAGAAGATGTAATCTTCATCGATCAGAGTCTCCACTGAATCCGGAAGCAGGACGTCGTCTCTCTCCGACTCCTTCAGCTCCACACTCTTCAGGACTTCTGCCGCCGTGTCTCTGTTGTTGACGATTATGCCGCCTGTCCCGATCACCTTCTGCACCTCTGAGAGGTTCTTGCCGTACTGTACCAGACGACATCCTTTGCTCAGTGTCTTCACCACATGTCCGGCATGTCTCCGTGCCGATATACCTACGGCGCTGCAGGCTATGTTGTGATCTATCCTCTGCTGTATCTCACTGTCCGCTATATATTCATGATGCCCGGTACGTAAAGTTATGGCTTCGTCCAGTTCCTCCGGCGTGATCCCGCATTCTCCTGCGAATTTTTCACGACCACGTTCAACGACAAGACATATGGATGATTCTCTCATACCCATATCGCCCTCCACAGTCCTCTTGGCAGCAGGCTCCGGTGAACCGGCTTTCTTCGCTCCGTCATAGCTTATATTCTCATTGAATGAATATATGTCCGTGGTTGCGCCGCCTATGTCCGCCATCATGTACGGCCCGATGCCTTCTGACCTGTCGGTACCTCTGTAGAGCAGCTCTCCTGCCGCCAGCACAGATGCAGGCGTCGGTATTATATCTCCGTCAAGCTTGCTTTTGACTCCGCCTACGCCCTTCATGTCGGTTATCCTGTGCATGAACAGATCTCTTATTATATCCACCGTAGGCCCTATGTTTAGCATACCTACATCCGGTATGATGTTTTCCGCTGTGAAACACTCTTTGCCACGGCTTATGAACATATGCCTTATATCTCTTGACACAGCTGAATTTCCTGCATATATCACAGGTATCTTTATCCTGCTGCGGCTCAGGAGTTCTCCATTGTGCAGCACCAGTCTGGTGTTGCCGTTTTCATATCCGCCGCACAGCAGTACTATCTCTGCTCCCGACTCTTCTATCGCTCTGATATCGTCATCAGTCATCAGCCCTGAAGCGATATGCATTATCTTGCCGCCTGCGCCGAAGCTGGCGTTCCTTCCCGCCTCTATACTCAGCGATCTGGTGAGTCCGGATACCGCGATCCTCAGCCCGCCTGCCGCACTGCTGGTGGAAAGTTTGAGCGCTTCATCAAATTCTGTTTCGCTCATGACCCTGCATGCTGCATCGAAACATTCTCTGAGATTTATCATCGCATCCGAATGTACGGTAGAAGGAAACTTGTCCGTAAGCACCACTTCCTGACCGTCCAGATCGACACACGCCACCTTTGTATATGTACTTCCAAAATCTAAAAGAACAGCGTATTTCATATCTTCCTCCTGACAGTTCTTACATGCATTTTATCATTGCACTGAATCCAATGGTAGTGAAAAAAATTCAAGGCCGTTCTGACACAATATCACATGTCCCACCAACTACTGCCATCATTCTTTTATTGTTGAATAATAAAGCAAATACCATGCCATCTGCCAGACCTCAAAATCAGGCAATATTGCCTTTTACAGCCGGCAAGATCCCGGTATCATACGTCATTTTTCTGATATTTTCGTCTGTTTTTTCCTGTTTCTTTCTGTTCATCATTGCGTCATATATATGCGTGTCACCTTTTTGACACACCCTGATCGTTGAAAATCCGTGGTTCCTGACCTTATGTTGCTTAAATCGCCAGTGTGTGTTATTATTGACACGCACCTTGGAGCATATGTGTATTTTTTGATACACTTATTATGACTCAGGGATGTTTTTCATGCAAGTAACCGCGAAATATATGTATTTTCAAATGCTAAGGTCACATGGCATGTTTTTTGCTTCTACATATTTAAGTATAATATATGGTCAATGAGAGGAAGTATAATAATGAGATCTGCAGAAACATACAGCACAATAAAAACACGATCTGAATCACGTTACAGCAAAAGCTGGGTAGTCGCCCTGCTTGCACTTTTCTGCTGCCTGCTCTGGGGAAGCGCGTTCCCCGGCATCAAGATAGGCTATGAACTGTTCCACATAGAAGGTCCCGGCAGCCAGATGCTTTTTGCAGGCTACCGTTTCCTGTTCGCAGGTATCATGACGTTCATACTGTTCAGCATAACCGAAAAGAAGCTCCAGATACCTAAGAGATCCTCTGTTCCAGTGATAATCGGACAGGGTATACTTCAGACAACGATACAGTATATTTTCTTTTACATAGGCCTGGCAAACACCACAGGCACCAAAGGCTCCGTCATAACAGCATCCAATGCGTTCTTCACCATAATATTCGCTCACTTCATGCTGAAAAACGAGCGTATCACACTGAGGAAAGCCATCGGCTGCATCATCGGTTTCGCCGGGGTCATCATCGTGAACTTCTCACCGGGAGCCTACGGCGGCGGTTTTTCCCTCAAGGGCGACGGCATGGTCATAGGATGCGCCATCGCCTACGGTGCCAGCTCTGTCACTCTCAAGATGATCTCCGACAGGGAAAGCCCTGCTACCATCACGGCATGGCAGCTTATATCAGGAAGTATCGTACTCATCATCGCAGGTACCCTTGCAGGCGGCCGTATAACAGGATTCACTCCGGTTTCATGCCTGCTGCTGTTCTACCTGTCCATACTGTCTACAGTAGCGTTCACGATCTGGGCCATACTCCTGAAATACAACCCTGCAGGCAAGGTCGCCATATTCGGATTCAGCATCCCCGTATTCGGTTCGGCTCTGTCGGCCATATTCCTGGGTGAATCCATATTCACTTTCAGCAATCTCCTGGCGCTGATCCTTGTAAGTGGCGGTATAATAACAGTCAACTATTCACGGCATAATGATGTATAATAGATATATCTGTAATGATGTTCAGAACAAGAGGAGGATACTGAATTGATAAAAACCATGAACGAATCTGTAAAAAGTGCAATATATGATGTGGCCGATCTTATGACGGCTGCTGCCCTCACCGCTCCCAAAACAAGTGGTCAGGACAAGATCGTAACTCTGATCATCGATGGCGAGGATAAATCCGAGCTGTCGAAACATATGCTGGATATAGCTGAAGAGACTGGCCGTGAATTCATCAAAAGAGATGCATTCAATATCGGCATGAGCCAGTGCGTCGTACTTATAGGCGTTCGCAGAGAACCATATGGCATGGATCCCTGCGGCCTCTGCGGTCACAAAAACTGCGGAGAGCTTATGAAGTCAGGCGGCAACTGCGTGTTCAATATCACAGACCTGGGCATCGCGACCGGTTCCGCTGCATCTGTCGCTGCGGATCACCGCATAGACAACCGTGTAATGTATTCGGCAGGAGTCGGCGCTATCAGGATGAAATGTTTCCCTGATGACGTCATCTACGCATACGGCATCCCGCTCTCAGCCAATACCAAGAGCATCTTCTATGACAGAGATCCTGAAGCCATCATGAATGCGAAATAAAACGATATTCCATAAATGAAAATAGCCCCCTGTTCTCAGGCATACTACCTGAACAGGGGGCTGCTTTTATCTTTATCCGGTACTCACGTCCTTCACGCTTTTCTATATTTTGTCTTCACGGTCTTTGTCTTAGACCATCCTGAATAGTATGTCGTCTTCCCGACTTTCCTGCAGGTCCCGACTCTGACATATCCCTTATATGCTTTGTCCTGCTCAGACTCCTTCAAATATGCTGAACAGTGGCAGATGGGTTATTTCTTCAGCAGGCTCGACAACCTCATCACCTTTCATCAGCGTAAGCCGTTAATATGAATGATCGGAGGAATTTGATGTTAAATGAGATAAAGAAAACAGATGTATTCTATGATTACTATGAAAAATGGATCACAGTATATAAAAAAGGTGCGGTAAGAGATGTAACATTAGACAAATATCATCTGACACACCAGTGGATTGGAAAACTTGCACCTGATCTGAAACTTTGTGAAAACCTTCCCCGCGTCGAACGCGGGGAAGG
>CAJJPZ010000085.1 GCA_905193765.1 uncultured Eubacterium sp. | reverse complement strand
GTCCCAGCGATGCTTTTCTTGATGAAGGTACCGGTCTTACTGTTTTGTCATTAAAAATATCCTGCGGGCATAACAGCACTGCCGGGCCCGGCTTTCCTGACGCTGCAGCTGTAAATGCCATATCAACATAGTCTTCGATACGATCAGCTGAATATATCTTCTTTATCCACTTTGCACATCCTTCAAACAGTTTCTCATGATCCAGTTCCTGAAAAGCATTCTTTTCTGCATCGTGGAGAGGAACCTCCTGCACTATAGCCACAACAGGATGTCCTGCTTTGTAATCCTCTGCAAGTCCCGGTACGAGCAGTGTTGCCGCCGGACCGTTCTGTGCTGCCACACACGGTATCTTGCCTGACGCCATAGCATACGCCTGAGCCATGTACGTTCCTGTATTTTCCTGTCTGAACCCGATCTGTCTTATTCCGAGTTCCATTGATGCAAGCATTATCTTTGTAGGATTACTCTGTCCAAAGATGAATTCTACCCCGTTTCTTTTAAGAGCACTTGCAAATCGTTCTGCGTTTGTCAATTCTTTTGATTGCATTTTCCTGTCTCTCCTTAATATAAGATTAATTTTTACACAATAGCTTTATGGAAGCTTTATGCCACTTATAAACGCAACAGGTGTGCCAAGTCGTTGAAAAATTTTTTAAAATTATCTAAAAATAGCTCGCACACCTTGAAAATTCAACAAAAAAAGACTAATATCAAATTCAATGATATCAGTCTTTTCTGTTTCATTTTTTAATTAACCTAAAAGGCTCAAACCTTTTAGGTTGCCTAAAACCTCTTTTTCGGTCTCTTTTGGGTCATTCGCGTATATCAGAACTCCCGTCCTATTTTTTCGATCTCATACAGATATTTCTCCTCGATATCGCCTTTTTTGAAAACGCCATTCACATGATAACATCCAAGATTTTTCCATTTCCTGTCTCTGGCAATCAGATCATGCGTATTTATGATAGCTTCGTACTTATAGTCGTCTTTTCCCGCACCACATGTTATAAGATACACTTCTTTTATCGGCTGCGGTCTCCCTGCTACCATCAGCGCATAGTATTTATCCAGCGCAGCTTTGACCTGTGCAGTATATGTGTACCAGTAGAGTGGTGTTACGATAACCAGTGAATCTGCTGTTTCATAATACGGAGCCAGCTCATTGAAGACATCGTCATGTGAACATGCCTTGTCCGGCCCGAGCTTATAGCACGTTTCACAAAATTTACATCCTTTGATATCCTTGAACCCCGCATCATATCTCACCACGTTATGCCCTGCTGCCTCTGCACCTCTGACAAATGCATCAGCCATAAGTTCACTGTTTCCGCCATGCCTTGTTCCTCCTGTCAGGACTAAAATCTTCTTTTTCATTTTCTTTACCTTCCTTTCTCTGCATTTATATTTTAATTTATTGTCAGGTTATCAATAACTGTCAACCGGAATATAAAGCTCCTGCTCAACTTTGTCGTATTTTATCAAACGAGCCACACCTTTTTTACAAAATATCGAGTCTGCCGGTTGTTCAAGGTCGTTTTCTGCATTATATCCTTTCTCTTCAACTACTCTATCCTGATCATGACATGGTTCCCATCTCGTATCTATTACGGAAATACTTCCTCTGCCATGTGTCAGTGATTCGAATTCCGTTATATACTCAAGTAATCCATCTACTGGCACTCTGGCAGTCAATGAAGAGTTCATGCCGTCCGTATACTGTTCTTCTACATTTCCTCCCATCGAGCTGATCCTGTTGACGACTTTCCCTGCAAATTCATTTTCCATACGAAAAACAACTGTATCTACAGGTTCAAGGAGCACGCTTTTACTTTTCATAAGCCCCTGCCGTATCGCTCTGTATGTCGCTTCCCTGAAATCACCGCCTGATGTATGCAGATAATGTTCTTTGCCCGCCACCAGTGTGACCTTGACATCTACGAGTTCTGCCCCTGTCAGGACCCCATGATGCTTTCTTTCAAACACGTGACTTCTCACCAGGTTCTGCCAGCTCTTCCCGAATTTATCCGTTGGACATACAGACTCAAAGGTTATTCCTGTTCCATACTTCTGAGGTTCCAGCTTCAGATGTACCTCCGAGTAATGTCGCAGTGGCTCATAATGGCCATATCCCATAACAGGCTCCGCAATGGTTTCCTTATATATCACTTCAGGTTTTTCAAAAACCACATCTATGCCAAATCTCTCTTTTATTATTTCAGGGAACACTTCAAGTTGAACAGTCCCGTTTATGTTTACTATTACATCGTCTCCCTGCTTTTCCGCACTCAATGTACTTATTTCGTCGCTCATGATCTGCATATAACTGAAAAACCTGTTCATATCAACTGATCCATCAGTCCTTATCCTGCTGCGTAATACAGGCATTTTACTTTTTAAGCTCCTTTTACTGTACGAGCCTATAACATCTCCCTGATTAAGAGACTCCATACCGGAAACTGCACATATATCACCTGCTGATGCACTTTTTATGTTTGCGGTTTTACCACCCTGCTGCATCCTGAGTTCTCCGGCCTTTAATACACTGCCATCTTCCCGGGCTATACTGTCTCTGGCATGCAAAGTTCCTGAAAGAAGCTTTATAAGCGCCCATCTTGTACCCCTGTGGTCATATTCGATTTTCCAGACTATGCCACCGATCTCGTCGTGCTCATCATATGCGCATTCTTTAAGGAAAGCCATCAGATCGAGCAGAGTTTCCACCCCTTCACCTTTCAATGCGGCTCCTGTAACCACCGGAAAAAGCCTTCTTTCGCTCACTGCATGTCTGGCTGCACGCCTGTATTCATCATGACTGTAATCGTCTTCAAGATATTTTTCCATAAACTCATCATCTCTGTATGCAACAGACTCTTCGTTCAAAACAGTGCAGTCTGCTGACAATCTTTGCAATTCTTCATTCACACGTTCCGGATCAGCACCGGCTCTGTCAGTTTTATTTATAAAGAAAATTACAGGTATACCGGCCTGTGATAAATTTCCCCATATTTCTTCAGTATAACTCTGCACCCCTTCCACTGCAGACACTACAAGAATCGCCTTGTCCAAAACATTCAAGGTGCAATCTGTCTCATTGCAGAAATCCTTATGTCCCGGCGTATCTATCAGGTAAAAGTCCTCCGATTGCCATGACATGGATGCTACTGCCGAATAGATCGTTATGCCTCTGTTCTTTTCTACTGTATTGTAATCCATCACAGTGTCTCCGCTATCCACTCGTCCCGGATTTCTGACAGCTCCGCATTTGTAAAGCATCATTTCCGACAGAGTTGTCTTCCCAGCATCAACATGTGCAAATATCCCTATTGTTTCTTTCATCTACATTACCTCACCTCACATTTGATTCAGTTTTTTCTCATACATTTTCCTGTAGCATATGCAAAAAGCTGTCAAATGCGCCGCAAAAGTCAGCATCCACGATACCGGATATGACATATACAGGATCCAAAGATCATGATATGCCTCAAATATAGTCAGGATCCACACTACCCTGAGCACACATGCACCTATCAGCGATATCACAAGCGGCACTGTTGAATATTCTATACCACGCATTGCACCTGACACGACATCATTAAGACCGCATAGACAATAAAGTGGAAATACAACAAGTATCCTTACTGCACCTGCAGCGATCACTTCGCAATCGTTAGAATACAAGCCTATTATGCCATTCCTGAAAATTATTGAAATCACAGATAAACTGAATCCTGTAACAAACGCAGCTGTGAGACAGACCCTGATCACTTTCTTTATCCTGCTGTAATTCATAGCGCCGTAATTCTGACTTACAAAAGTCCCCGAAGCCTGATAGAACCCATACATCGACTGGTAAAGGAAGCCTTCTATATTTATAACCGCAGTATTTCCTGCAACAACTACTGCTCCGAAAGAATTGACGGCATTCTGCAAAATAACATTTGATATAGAAAAGGCGATCCCCTGAAGACCTGCCGGCAGACCTACCTTCAATATGTCAGCAGCTTTATCTGCAACGATCCTTATATTTCGCAGTTCCAGCTTTATCATTGTTTTTTTTCGACAAAGGTGCACAGTCATGAGAATCGCAGATAAACCACCGGAAATAACTGTGGCAAGTGCTACCCCGAATACATCAAGTCTGAATATCAGTACAAAGCACAGATTCAGCACAACGTTCACTGCACCTGCGGCGATCAGACAATATAACGGGAATCTAGTATCACCCTCTGCATTTGCTATTGCCCTTGTGAAATTGAATATCAAAGTAAATGGAAATCCTACAGCGCACACTCTGAGATACGTGACAGCATCATCAAGTATATTATCCGGAGTATCAAGCATTTCCAGTGAAAATCTCGCAGCAAATATTCCAAAGCACATCATGATGATGCCGGAAATCAGACATATCGCCATTGAGCAATGTACAGTCTCCTCAACACACTTTTTATCCTGCGCACCATAATACCGGGCAGTCACTATATTCGCACCAATAGACAACCCTACAAATAAATTGAGTATAAGATACGTAAGTGAAATATTTGCGCCTACCGCTGCAAGTGCTTCCTCACCTACGAACTTCCCCACTACTACCATATCAACAGCGCTGAACATTATCTGCATAAGATTTCCTATAACTATAGGTAATGCAAAGAACAGCACATTTCTTAAAATGGGACCATTACACATATCGATCTTTGCTAAATTAACTTTTTTCACCGTCATTACCATTTGCGGCAAATGTTAGCACAAATCGCATATACTTTTTTCAAATCGATCAAACTATATTAAGATTAACAGCATATTCATCTTTTGTCAAACACATTGGCTGTTTAAAAACCTAAAAAAATACCAGCTACGAATCCCGTTTGTCTTACTTTTCCGAGTCGAGTCATATCGTATATCCGATGGCAATGCTTTCGCTTTTCCTCTGAATACATATGCTCTTACTCACTTAACGGGCACCCGCAACTGGCATCTCCTTTTCAGTTGTGATTGCTGTTTCTGGCGGAATCACTCCCTTTCCATACTTTTTGAATCTCATCCTGAATCTAAAAACTTTATTTTCTCAAAGGCTTTTCCCCTTTGCTTATCTGTATTATAGCATAGAAGAAAAGCCTTTTCAAGAATTATTTGAAAATTATTTTAATTGTTTTTATTCTGTAATTTGGCCTGTCAAAAATTACGATAACTGACACTAAAGTATATCTATCTCTTCTCCTGCCAGTGCCTTGTTCATGCTCCTCACTGCGCAGAACTTGCCACACATGCTGCAGGTGTCGCTGTACTCGTCATCAGGGCTCCTGCTGTCTCTTATGGCCTTTGCTGTCACAGGATCCAGAGCGCATGCGAACTGCTCATCCCAGTCGAGATTTCTCCTGGCATCTGCCATGCGATCGTCTATGTCCCTTGCTCCCGGTATGCCCTTGGCAATATCCGCTGCATGAGCTGCTATCTTAGATGCGATTATGCCCTGTTTGACATCATTTACGTCAGGCAGTGCCAGATGCTCCGCCGGTGTCACATAGCACAGAAATGCAGCTCCGTTCATTGCAGCCACAGCCCCGCCGATAGCTGCCGTTATATGGTCATAGCCCATGGCTATATCCGTAACGAGAGGTCCCAGCACATAGAACGGTGCTCCCATACAGATAGTCTGCTGCACCTTCATGTTGGCTGCCACCTGATCGAGAGGCACATGTCCCGGACCTTCCACCATGACCTGTACATTGTGCTCCCATGCACGCTTTGTCAGCTCGCCAAGGCGCACCAGCTCCTCGATCTGGCATACATCTGTGGCATCAGCAAGACATCCCGGTCTGCAGGCGTCCCCCAGTGATATGGTGACATCGTACTCCTCACATATATCCAGTATCTCATCGTAGTATTCGTAGAAAGGATTCTCTTCGCCTGTCATGCTCATCCATGCGAACACGAGGCTGCCGCCTCTGCTGACGATATTCGTCTTTCTCTTATGCTTGCGGATCTGGTCTATAGTCTTCCTTGTGATACCGCAATGGAGAGTCACGAAATCCACGCCGTCCTGTGCATGGAGCCTGATGACGTCTATGAAATCCTTTGCAGTCAGTGTGCCCAGGTCTCTCTGATAGTGGATGACGCTGTCGTATACAGGTACTGTTCCTATCATCACAGGGCATTCGCTGGTGAGTTTCTGTCTGAATGGCTGCGTATTGCCGTGACTGGAAAGATCCATGATGGCCTCTGCTCCCATGTCAACTGCACTCATGACTTTCTGCATCTCTATATCATAATCCTTGCAGTCTCTTGAAACGCCGAGGTTGACATTTATCTTGGTACGGAGCATGCTGCCTATACCCTCAGGATCCAGGCATGTATGCCTCTTGTTGGCGCATATCGCTACCTTTCCTTCTGCAACCAGCTGCTGCAGCTTTTCAACAGGCATGTTCTCCTTCTCTGCAACGATCTTCATCTGCGGCGTCACGATGCCTTTCCTTGCGGCATCCATCTGTGTAGTATAATTCATCTGTTTCCTCCTGTCTGATATCTTCCATCTATCGCAAAAGCATGATCCATGGGTCCGCTTCCTTTTCCCAGATCAAGCATGGCTCCGAGAGCTCCTGATATATAGGCTTTGGCTTCTTCCACCGAAGAGCCTATGTCCATGCCCTTTGCAAGACATGACGCTATAGCGCTGGACAGTGTGCATCCTGTCCCGTGGGTATTCGGATTGTCGATGCGCCTGCCTCTGAACCATCTGAAAGCCCCCTCTGCAAAGAGCAGATCATTGGCGTCATTGATACTGTGGCCGCCTTTGCAAAGCACTGCGCATCCGTATCTGCCGCTGACCATCTCTGCCGAGCGTATCATATCTTCTGCTGATGCGATCTTCATTCCAGTTATAACTTCCATTTCCGGGATATTGGGCGTGATGAGATCCGCCAGCGTGAAAAGCTCGTCCATGAGCGTCTGCGTGGCGTCTTCTCTCAGCAGCCTGCTGCCGCTTGTAGATATCATTACCGGATCCACGACGATATTCTTCGCCTCATACTGTCTGAGACTTTCCGCTATCGTCTTTATCAGATCCGCCGAGGAAACCATCCCGATCTTCACGGCGTCCGGAAAGATATCTGTAAATACAGCATCCAGCTGGGCCTTCAGGAAGGCCGGGCTCACATCCATTATATCCGTAACGCCGGTGGTATTCTGGGCAGTCAGCGAGACTATGGCGCTCATGCCGTACACATGCATGGCTGTCATGGTCTTCAGATCTGCCTGGATTCCGGCGCCTCCGCTGGAATCACTTCCAGCGATCGTTAATGCTGTTTTTATCATGATAAAAAACTCCTTTGCATCAATTTTGTATAGCGAGAGAAAGTGGTGCCCCCGGTCTCCCGCTTGTATAACTCAAAGCATCCGGCATCTGCTGCCGTGCTGTTCTGACTTTATGTAAAGCAGCGCTGCACGCTGCAATCATATGATACTGTCAGGATCCACAGGTCCGCTGTAATATATATCTGCGATCTGTCTGATCTGCTTCTGATCCTTTTCACTCGCCGGATCATATATCCCGACTGTGACGAAGCCTGCCTCATGGGCCGTCCTGATACCGTGCAGTCCGTCTTCAAAAACATATGTGGACTCTGTGTCAGTCCCTATGCATTTACCGGCTGCAAGATATATGTCCGGCTTGTCCTTGCCTGCTCCTGTTTCAGCACAGGTGAATATCCCTTTGAAATATCCTCCTATGCCTGTACGCTCCATGGCTTTTTCCGCAGGGGTCCTGTCTGTGGATGTTGCTATCACCATGGGGATCCCTGCCCGCCTGAGATGCTCAAGCAGTTCACACACTCCCGGTTTAAGCTCCACTTCTTCTGCATAGAAATCATATATCATACCGTCTATACCGGATATGACCTCATCACATTTCATATCCAGTCCGTATTTTTCTATCAGATAATCAGCGCCGTCCTCCATAGTCATGGTGAACAGCTTCCTGCCGAGATCAGCTTCTGCTGCGATCCCCAGCTTTCTGAGGAAACGCTCTCCTGCGTCGTTCCAGACGTGCATGGAATCCAGCAGGACTCCATCCATATCGAATATCGCTCCTGTGATCTTTTTCTCATTCATCGCTGACCACCCTTGCTGTCTGCGATCATGCTTACTTTGCTTTTCAGGTCGGCAGCTGCTGCCTGGATATCATCCTGTGCGAATATAGCGCTAACAACCGCTATACCGCATATACCGCTGCCTTCAAGCTCATGCACATTACCGCTGCTGACGCCGCCTATTGCTATCACGGGTATATCCACGGCATCACAGATAGCCCTCAGCGTCTCCGGGCCTACCTCCACAGCATCTGTCTTGGTGCCTGTGCTGAATACGGCCCCAACTCCCAGATAATCCGCACCTCCGGCCTGCGCCGCCAGCGCCTGCTCCACTGTCTGTGCCGATACGCCGACTATCTTGTCCGGTCCCAGTCTTCGTCTGGCGTCGACTGCAGCCATATCGCTCTGGCCCACATGGACGCCGTCTGCATCTGTTTCTGCTGCGATGTCCACATCGTCGTTTATCACGAATGGTACGCCATATCTGTCGCACAGTTCTTTTATATCCTTTGCCTCTTTCAGGAACGCCTCTCGGTCAAGAGTCTTTTCCCTTAGCTGTACGAATGTCACTCCGCCTTTTATGGCGTTTTCCACCTGTTCATGGAGCGTATGGTCTCCCAGCCATCTCCTGTCGGTGACGGCATACAGAAGCAGGCTTTCCCTGCTGCAGTTAACGTTCTTCATACTTTGCCATCCTTTCGAGAGTCTCGTCATCCATGTTGTATATAGCATCTATTATCCTGTTTCTGTATGTAGCGTTGCCATCGCCTTCCTGCATCCTGCTCCAGCCGATCTCCCCTGCTGCGCCCATCATGCAAACTGCAGCCGCTGCTGCATCCAGCCTGTTTTCATGATCTGCAGTGACGAAAGCAGCTGTGATCGCTGACAGCTGACAGCCTGTGCCTGTTATCCTGCCCATTTCCGGTCTGCCATTCCTGATGACATAGCATCTGTCTTTGTCTGCTACAAGATCTGTTGCGCCTGTCACTGCTATGACTGCGTCCACTTCTCCTGCAAATTTTTTAAGGGATCTTATCACTTCGTTGAGATTTTCATCTGTTACAGCATCTGCTATGTCGGCATCCACGCCTTTGGTGCTGCCTCTGCCGTTCATCAGCGTCTTGATCTCCGAGATATTCCCTCTTATCACATCGAACTTTATTTCGTTAATGAGCTTCACCGCAGTCTCTGTCCTAAGACGGCTGGCTCCTGCTTCCACAGGT
>CAJJPZ010000084.1 GCA_905193765.1 uncultured Eubacterium sp. | reverse complement strand
AAAAAAGGGCGTATCTGTTGCGGCAGATCAGACAAGTGCATTCACAGTGCTGGACGGTATACCTGATAAAAAACGAGGCATGGGTGCAATAATATGCCTGTGTCCGCAACCGGGTATGCTGCGTGAAAATATACTGCAGCTTCCGGTGTGGTATATATAACTGCTGACAACCTGAATTTAACAAAAAATCCGAAAGACCCGGCAGGGGTGTTATACCATTACCTCTGCCGGGCCTTCCGTATATATGAAAACTTGCTTTGTGTTTCTGAAAAGAGGGGAGGTCATATATCAGTTACATTGCCAGCGCGTTTTCGAATATCCTTCTGAATGCTGCTGCGTCAGCTTTTCTCGGGTTGCTGTCCACAGATACGTTCACTGCCGATCTCTCTGCCAGCTCGTCTATATCCTCGGCTTTTGCTCCCGACTGGCTGAACGTAGGGATCTCCAGATCCTCGTTGAGCTTGAACACTGCATCCACTGCCTTGTGCGCTGCATCACGCTTCGACAGTCCGTCAACGTTCTCTCCCAGTGCTTCCGCTATATCCGCGAATTTATCGATACATGCCACATAGTTGTATTCCATCACATGCGGCAGCATTATCGCCATGGATACTCCATGAGGCATATCGTAGAGTCCTCCCATGGCCTCGCCCATGCAGTGTACTCCGGCTATGTCAGAATTACCGAAGCATATGCCTGCTATCAGGCTTCCCAGCAGCATCTTTCCCCTTGCCTCTGCTGAGTCCTCGTATACTGCCGCTCTGATGTTCTCTCCTATCATCCGGATGGCATATATGCCGCATGCATCCGTGATAGGCTCAGACAGTCTGCATGTGTATCCTTCGATGGCGTGGGTCAGAGCGTCCATCCCTGTCGCTGCGATGATCGACGGCGGCAGTGTCTCCACGAGATCAGGATCCACGATGGCCAGCTTCGCTGCTATCAGCGGGCTTCCCACACTCATCTTGAAATGTCTCTTCGTGTCGGTTATCACGGACCAGAACGTGACTTCGCTTCCTGTGCCCACTGTGGTAGGGATAGCTATGAGATCTGTTATAGGTTTTGATACCACGTCCAGTCCCTCGTAGTCGTTTATGATGCCGCCTTCCTTGAGGATGACACCGATAGCCTTGGCTGTATCCATGGAGCTTCCGCCTCCGATGGCGATCATCATATCGATGGCGTTCTCTTCAGCGAATGCAGCTGCCTCCTGGACGGTGGTGTCTCTCGGATTAGGCTGTATGCCATCGAAGATCGCATATTCTATCCCTGCATCATCGAGGACATCGGTGATCTTGCTCACCAGGCCTGCTGCGATGAGGCCCTTGTCTGTGACGATCAGCGGTTTTTCATGTCCCATGTTCCTTACTGCGTCAGGGAGCTGTTTTATCGTTCCTTCTCCGAAGATTATCTTTGTTGGTAATACGAATTCGAAATTATTTATTTTGCTCATTTTGTCCTCCTTGTTATATCCGCATCTGTCGTACGGATCCTGCTCTGCAATACGTAAGCTGCGTTTTATTTATTCATCAAACTTTACGTTGATATGCGATATTTCTTCGAATGGTACCGGTCTGAAGCATTTTTCTTTCATGACGAACTTGACCCAGATAACAGCATAGATGAAGAACGCCACGAGGATCACGCCTGCGCCGATGAGAGCTGATGTCGTCTGTGTAACTATAGCCCATATGCAGATAGCGATACCGATGATCTGCGGTACAGGGAACAGCGGTGATTTGAACGGTCTGTGCATCTTAGGATATTTTTTTCTCAGTATGATGAGGTCGATCTGTACTATTATGTAGGAACAGAGCCATGCCACACATGCCATGGAGATGAAGCTCATTATTGAACCGATATCCACGTTGATGAAGAACGGGATGGAAAGGCATGCAGTTGCGAGGAATATAGCAGCCCATGGTGTTCTGAATCTCGGATGTATGTAAGCAAATATCCTTGGGAGCATACCTTCTCTTGCCAGACCGTAAAGCATCCTTGGTACTGATGCCATATGTGAATTGGCTGCACTGGCGCCGGAACAGATGGTCGCAAGTGCCAGGAGTACAAATCCTGCTGTACCGAACATTGCCTTTGCACCTACCAGCTGAGGTACATCTGATGTTGCGATGACGTCGAGAGGGACGTATCTTACGAGGGCTTCACCGAAGATCATGTCAACTGTAAATATCGTGAGGATACCGGCGATCATTGCTCTTGGAACGTTCTTCTCAGGCTGTATGATTTCTTCTGATAACGGGCATACATATTCTATACCTATATAGAGCCATATACCTCCGCCCATTGCAGTTATTACAGGTTCCCAGCCAAAAGGCATGAATTCCACACTTTGAGGCTCGGATACAGTGAAAACGTTCATCAGTCCCAGGATACCCAGGAGAGCCAGCGTAGCCATCTTAGCTGATGTGAGTACGATCTGTGAGCTTCCCAGCGCTTTTACACCTATGAGGTTTATACCCATGAAGATGGCGACCAGAATACCGGCAAATAATTTATAATTGATTCCGAAAACTTCTTCGGCGCACATACCTGCAATGAATGTCTCACAGGCGCCTGCTGTAGAGATGAGTACCATGTACCCGGCGGCCATTGCGAATATGGACATCGTTTTGCCCATTGCCACCAGCGTGTAGTCAACGACCATGCCTGCACCCGGTATAGCTGATGACAGCTCGGCATATGAAAGTACTATAAGTATACATGTGAATGCTGATAATCCGGCAGGGATTATGAATGCGGGTCCTACAGAACCGAAGTAGTTACAGAGCGATACAACAGTTGTTGCTGCAACTACAAGGCCTACAGATACTCCGAATGACTGCCAGAACCCTAAGGCTCTTTGCAGAGTTACTTCGTTTTTGTTTGACATTTTATGACTCCTTTCATAAAGCAAATCGTTTGAGCTCAATGCGTATGTTGCGTACACAACAATAGCAAACTGCAAAGTTGGTGCCAAAACAAAAAACGACGTTCCGGAGGCATGGCGGGATGACGATATCACAGGTAAAATCCCCGAACATGTTGGTATCAGTGGGCCACAGATTAAAACGCATATCGCAGGACAAGTGTACAGGAATGAAACATATTATGATCGTCTGCTCATACATGTTCATATAATGGACAGAAAATCAATGTCTGTAAATTCAAAAAATATATTTCTGTTTATTTTATGAACAGAAAATGGTTAGTGTTTAAATAATGAACATAAAATGCCGAATCATGGAAGACGAGATCAGAAAATGATAGAATGATATATATGCATCTGGTATTTTTTAAGGGGGGAAACGATTTCCGATATCATTGGAAAATCAGCGTTTCAGAGCACTAATATCTACGAATTGAACACAATGGCCTGAAATGGTACAGAATTTGCGACTGATAGTCTGTACATAAGGATCCTGAGCTGTATCGTAACTGAACAGCTCTGCAGGATGATAAGCCGAAGCAACTGTGGAATGGAGACTGAGCTATGAAACGAAAGAAATTTTTTTTAGACCCGAAGATCGTACTCAAGAAAAAAGATATGATGATGGAAAAGCAGATAAAGGAATTTTCACGTGTGTTCGGAGAATTCGAACGAAGCCGTGAATATTACTGCGCACAGCTGGGCGACAACGAGAGACTTAAGATAGGCTTCGAAGAAGAGGGGAAATTTGCTGCAAAATTCTTCTCTACATATATCGTTCTTGAAATGGAAGACGTCCATATGAACGAGGCATGGGAGGCACGGCTGGAATTCAGAGGTTCGATGAGGATCACCGACCTTGTGTGGAAGCCTGTAAAAAAGGATCACCGTCCGGTGGTGGAAAAGCTGAACCTGTGTGCGGAGTTCAATTCGAAGCTGCTGGATATAGCCG
This sequence comes from uncultured Eubacterium sp., assembly GCA_905193765.1. Classification (GTDB taxonomy): domain Bacteria; phylum Bacillota; class Clostridia; order Peptostreptococcales; family Anaerovoracaceae; genus Lentihominibacter. The sequence continues at coordinate 5,528 of CAJJPZ010000084.1, read as the reverse complement.
GAAGTTTCGATCTCGTGACTGTCGAACTCAAATATCTGCACGACAGCAAAACGCTTATCGTGAAGATATTTCCATATGCAGGGACATATGTGTGGGTAAAGATACCGCCTGCTCATTATGAGATTCTTCTGAAGAAAGACGAGATCAACTGTATTTATAAAATCACTGAGCTCTTTGCAGAGAAATTTGAACAAAGTATGGAAGGCTGAGGAATGGAACTGTTTAACCCTTATTTTTATGCGGCGAATATCGATCTGCTTGCTTACGAGAATGCCTGGATCCAGTATATGGAATCAGGCGAAAAAAATGAAAATGTCATAAACCGCGATATATATGATTCATGGGACAAGAGCAGCAGTCTCGGCGTGGATCCTTTTTCACAGGAAAAGCCTGCGGCAGTAGACGAGCAGGAGCTGGAGCGGCGTCTCAGGAAAAACAGATATGTGTTCCAGATCGTGGAACCTTCGATGGAGATACTGTTCGATATAATAAATGAATCTGAATATGCAGTCATACTGTCGGATCGTGAAGGTGTCATCATCAGAGTGATGTGCGGGCCGGAGATGAAAGATATATGCAGCAAGATAAATCTGCATGAAGGTGCGGATTACAGACTGGAAAGTGTCGGCACCAGCAGTATCAACATGGCGATAGAACTGAAAAAACCAGTTCAGATCACAGGCTGCCAGCATTACAGACAGATTTTCCAGCACTATACAAGCTCATCGGCACCTGTGCTGACAGAAAGTGGCGGTGTGCTCTGTGTGCTCAGCGTCCTGGGGAAATATGAGCAGGAGAATGAACATACCCTTGGAATGATACATTCCATAACCAAGGGGATCGAAAGCCAGCACCACATCAACAAGATAAACCGGAATCTCAAGAAGCGGAACAACCAGCTGGAAAAGATACTTTCAATGGTAAGTGACAGTATCGTTTATACGGAGAACAGGAAGATAATACAGGTGAACGGATCGATGCTGAAACTCATCGGCAAGGACGAATCGGAAGTTATCGGACGGAACGTTTATGACACCATAGTGACGCAGCCTTCCCTGGCGGAGTTCTTTGCAGATGAGAAAAAAGCCAGCACCGGGGGACATGTGCTCCTGATTGGAAAAAATGATTCATATAAATGTATCGTTTCCACCGAGGAGGTCAACAGCGGTTTCGAGAAAAGTTCCGGAGGCAGGCTGATAAGGTTCACCCAGATCAAGACGATAGAGATGATGGCCAGCAAAATGCGGTTTGCTGCGAAGTATACATTTGAGGATCTCATAGGCGAATCGGACGCTTTCAGCGAAGCAATAACGGTGGCAAAGAAAGCATCCGCCTTCGACAGCAGAGTCATAATAACCGGAGAGAGCGGCACAGGAAAGGAAATGTTCGCTCAGGCTATACACAATAACAGCAGCAGGAAAGCGGGACCTTTCGTGGCTGTGGACTGCGGAGCCATACCCCACGAGCTGTTCGAAAGTGAATTCTTCGGTTATGAGAAAGGGGCTTTCACAGGAGCTCGCAGAGAAGGCAAGGAAGGACTCGTGGAAAAAGCCAACAACGGAACTCTTTTTCTTGATGAGATCGGTAACATGTCCCTTGATATGCAGATAAAACTTCTTAGAGTGCTGCAGTAGGGCGTCGTGTTCAGGATAGGCGGAGCATCACCTGTCAGTGTGGATCTTCGTGTCATAGCGGCGACTAATGCTGATCTTGAACAGGAAATCAGAAATGGAACATTCAGAGAGGATCTGTACTACAGGCTGAATGTCTTCCGCATAAAGATACCGCCGCTGAGAGAACGCAGATCCGACATACCGCTGCTGGTGAACAATATAATAAAAACGTCGAACAATATAGACCCCAGCGTCAAGGTGGACAAGTCTGCAATGGATGTCTTCACAGGATATGACTGGCCCGGCAATGTGCGTCAGCTCCACAACGCCGTTGAACGTGCGATCATAATGGCGGACGAACATGTGATATACCCTGAGAGCATATCCGGGGAAATATCCGGCAGCAGAGATGTACAGGGAGTATTTACCGGCGGCAGTTTCGAGGCCTCCAATGAGACCCTGGAAGAGATGACCGGAAGATATATAAAGTTCTGCCTTGATCTGAACGACGGGAACATATCCAGGACAGCCAAACAGCTGGATGTGTCGAGAACTACTATATATAAATATATTTCCTGATGATGTTATATGATGGCGGGTCTTGCCGTATAAGGAAGGATGGGAGCAAATGCAGTATGATCTTGTGATAAAAAACGGAAAAGTGATTTTGTTCAATAATATAGCAGACTTTCTGAATGCTGACATAGGCATAAATGGAAGCAAAATAGTGACTGTGGGCCGGATCGATATGATGAACAATACCGCTGCAAAGATAATAGATGCGAAAGACTGCATAGTATCGCCCGGATTCATAGATTTCCATTCCCATGTAGACTGCAATGAGGACATTGCAAGACAGCTTGTGCTGCAGGGTGCCACTACGACGATCGGAGGGGAGCGGAACTTTGACGGCAAGAGGATAAACGAGATAGCGGAGAACGGCTTTCTCATAAATCATGGCTTCCTGCTGTCGGAGTCCTTTACTCTGAGGAATGCCATAGGGCTCAGGGATCCATACAGGCCTGCTTCGGCGAAGGAGATAGATAAGATGCTCCAGCTGGCAGACCTGTTTTTCAGATTCGGGAATTTAGGGATATATTTCGGTCTTGAAATGGTGCCGGGTACTTCAGTCGATGAGATCATAGAACTGTCGAAACTGGCCAGGTCATATGGGAAGAAGACACTCATACATATCAGGAAAGACGGCATAGAATCTGTCAAAGCAGTGGAAGAGACTGTATCGATAGTAAAGCGGACCGGTGCCCCGACACATTTACTGCATCTTATGTATATGGCAGGGAACCCTGAACTTATGACCAGGTGTCTGGAGTGCATATCAGAAGCTATATCCGAGGGGCTTGACATAACAGCAGACACCGGACTGTATGAGGCATTTCCTACTTATATAGGGTCAGCCATACTGGATGGAGACTGGGAAAAACACTACAATAAAAGCATAACTTACCGGGATGTGCTGATATCATCCGGGATACATAACGGTGAATTCTGCTCCCCCAGTATGTTCGAATATCTGAGAACGGAATATCCAAACACTCTGGTGACGGTATTTGCATTCGATGAAAAGGCCAGTGAGATAGCACTGAAGCAGCCATATATGTTTGTTTCCACCAATGCGGCAGACGGTCGTATATATGAAGGGATCGGGCATCCGGAAACTGCAGGAACCTTTCCGAAGCTGATCCGTAAGTATGTCAGACAGAAAAGTGTACTCAGGCTTAAGGAGGCGCTTTATAAGATAACCTACGGTCCGGCATCCAGATTCGGGATAGAGCGCAAAGGCGATATAAGGGAAGGTTACGATGCAGATCTGGTGATCTTCAATTATGATGAGATAGAGGATACAGCTAAATTCAGTAATGTGGGCAGACCAGACTCACCGCCGGAGGGCATAAGGTGCGTGCTCGTGAACGGGAAGATAGTAGTGGAAAACGGCAATATAACATCGAATACGAACGCCGGGAAGTTACTGAAAAACCATGAATAAAGCCATGTTATAGCAAATAAGTTGTTAAAATCGAACAAAATAAGCAAAGGAGTTATTATATCGGCAAAATAGTGAATTTAAAACTGCAAATAAATCATTGAATCGAAGGTCACGATTTTATACCATTTATATAGCAAGTTTATTTTAAGTATCCTTGCTTTTACAGCAACATAGTTCTGAAAATAAGAAACAAGAAAGGAATTTTACGTCCGAAGGGCGTGGTGAAATCGTGGAGCATTTCAGTTTTAATCAGATCGTTATCGATATCATGGTGGTTTTCATGATACTTGGTGGTTTTGACAGGATCACCGGTAAGAAATTCAACCTGGGTCTTGCAGATGAATTCGAGGAGGGGTTCAGATCTCTGGGAGCACTGGCACTGTCCATGCTGGGCATACTGTCCTTCGCACCGGTACTTACAAAGATACTTCTTGTGGTCGCCGGACCGGTATATGAACTTCTGGGAGCTGATCCTGCAATGATGGCCGGGAGTTTCCTGGGCATGGACATGGGAGCATACTCGATAGCACATGAGATGGCAGCCAGCGAAGAAGTAGCGGATTTTTCAGGTATACTGCTGGGTGGCATGATGGGCAACACGATAGTATTCACAATACCGGTGGCGATAAGCATAATAAAGAAAGATGATTATCAGTATCTGGCACAGGGGATACTTTACGGTATCGTAACTATCCCGGTGGGATGTATACTGGGAGGTCTTGTCGCAGGATTCGATCTTATGATGATAATAAGGAACCTTGTGCCGATAATACTGTTTGCAGCAGCCATAGCCGCAGGCCTCAGGCTTGTCCCTGACAAAATGATAAAAGGATTCAAGCTGTTCGGTAAGTTCGTGGTGGCAGTCATAACATGTGCACTGGTTGCGGCTATCGTGGAGACGCTGACAGGATTCGTGATAATACCTGGCATGGCGCCGCTTTCAGAGGGATTCGATATAATAGGTCATATAGCCATAATGCTTGCAGGTGCGTTCCCGATGGTATGTGTTGTGACTAAGAAGCTGAAGCGTCCGCTGATGAGGCTGGGATCTAAAGTCGGTATGAATGATATCGCAGCGGCGGGAGTCGTGGCCAGCATGGCGAACCATATACCGATGTGCGGCATGATGAAGGACATGAACAGCCGCGGCAAGATAATAAACGCCGCCTTCGTCGTAAGCGGGACATTCATCATAGGGGATGACCTGGCGTTCACAGCCAGTGTCAACAAAGAGATGATCCTGCCGATGATCGTAGGCAAAGGCACCGCGGGACTGGCAGCGATAGCGCTGGCATGGTGGAGCACCAGGAAGCATGAGGAAATTTCAGCGGAGGATGATGGATGCCGTGACGATAGAACAGATGGTGAATCTGTTGAGATGGCAGCCTGATATAGAAGAAATATGGTACGAGAGCGGGATGTTTTGAGACGGGTAACTCAAAACACCCCGCTTTGTTATGGGAGCATATATATCTGAGCCGACTGTCATGACGAATAGATATCAGCGTGTGATAGTGGTTCAGGCTGTATTGCGAAATGTCAACTGCGCCGGTTTCCCTGCTGATTATTACATGAAGGATGCTGTTTGTGTAAAGACACTGGAAATGACCGGTCGTATATGGTATATTTAAGAAAACTCTGTGTATTGGCTCAGCCGATAATGCGGGGAGAGTATTCTATACGAAAGAAAGGATGGATCATTAAATGAAGATCAGAAAACCAATCACACTGATAGTTGCATTTGCAATGGTATTCACTGTATTCGGATACGGTTTTACAGTACAGGCTGATGCAGCTGCGAAGAAACCGACGAAGATGAGTATTTCATCAAACTACAAAACTGTGGATATCAAGGGAAAGGTAACAGTAAAGGTGAAATCAGTATCACCGGCAAATGCAAGCAAAGCTGT
>CAJJPZ010000083.1 GCA_905193765.1 uncultured Eubacterium sp. | reverse complement strand
GATCAGGCTGAGGACAGAAAGCGTGGACGGAACGGAGGCAGCGGACCTGACCACATATGGATCAGAGCCGAAACAGCATGTCAATAAGAGTGGTACCGCGGAAGCTTACGCCTTCGTCTCTTAGTTTGAGATGAAGGCTTTTTTGCATAACAGATGATACAGTAATCAGGAGGAATGAACGGATCATGAAAAATTATCAGAAATACCAGGTGGGATATTTCCCTCCGGCAGATGGATACAGCAGCTGGGTGAAAAAGGATCACATAGAGAAAGCACCGGTATGGTGCAGCGTGGATCTGAGAGACGGCAATCAGGCCCTCATCGTTCCCATGAGCCTTGATGAAAAGGTGGAATTTTTCAAATATCTGGTGAAGATCGGCTTCAAGGAGATAGAAGTAGGATTTCCGGCAGCTTCGGAGACGGAATACCAGTTTCTGAGAAAGCTCATAGATGAGGATCTGATACCCGACGATGTGACAGTACAGGTGCTGACACAGTCCAGGAAACATATAATAAAGAAGACATTCGATGCGCTGAAGGGTGTGAAGAATGCAGTGGTGCATCTCTATAACTCCACTTCACTGGCTCAGCGCGAACAGGTATTCAAAAAGGAAAAGCCTGAGATCATAAAGATCGCAGCAGACGGAGCGAAGCTCATAAAGGAATACGCAGAGAAATTCCCCGAGACGAATTTTTCATTCGAATATTCTCCGGAGAGCTTCACTGGAACAGAGCTGGAATTTGCAGCAGAGATCTGCAATGAAGTCATAGATATATGGGCACCGACTCCTGATCATAAAGTCATAATCAATCTGCCAAGCACAGTGGAGATGTCCATGCCGCATGTCTACGCATCTCAGATCGAATATATGTGTGCGAACCTCCACAGCAGAGAGAGTCTGGTCATCTCGCTTCATCCGCACAATGACAGAGGCACTGCCGTGGCAGATGCGGAGCTGGGTCTGCTGGCAGGCGGAGACAGGATAGAAGGTACACTATTCGGCAACGGAGAGAGGACAGGCAATGTGGATATCGTGACACTGGCCATGAACATGTTCTCCCACGGCGTGGATCCTGAGCTGGACTTTTCCAACATGCCGGAGGTGGTGGAGGTCTACGAGAAATATACCGACCTCAAGGTGCATCCGAGACAGCCGTATGGCGGACAGCTGGTGTTCGCAGCATTCTCCGGTTCGCATCAGGATGCTATCGCCAAGGGCATGAAGTGGCGCAGAGAAAAGAAGCTGGACAAATGGACGGTGCCTTATCTGCCTATCGACCCTCAGGATGTGGGCAGGGAATACGAGGCAGATGTCATCAGGATCAACAGCCAGTCCGGCAAGGGCGGGGTGGCATATATACTGGAACAGAATTTCGGATATGCAGTTCCTCCGCAGATGAGAGAAGAGATCGGCTATATGGTAAAGGATATCTCGGACAGGGAGCACAAGGAGCTTTCTCCTGTTGAGGTGTACAGAGCCTTTGCAAAGGAATATGTGAATGTATTCGATCCTATCGATATCACGGATGCTACATTCGAGAAGGCTTCGGACTACAGATCCAATGACGGCATGATCGCCAGGATCAAAGTCCGCATCGCGAAGGACGAATACGAGCTGGAGGCTGTGGGTAACGGACGTCTGGACGCTATCAGTAACGCGCTGAAGCTGTCACCTTACAGATTCAACTATAAATTCATCACTTACTCGGAGCATGCGCTGTCGGCTGATTCCCATTCAAAGGCAGCTGCGTATGTATGCATAGAGGATGACGAGCAGAATATCTTCTGGGGCGTAGGTATCCACGAGGATATCATCCTGGCATCGGTGAATGCCCTGGTAAGTGCGCTGAACAGACAGAACAGGAAGGATCACTTCGTCGAATAGACGGAGCATGATCTGTAGTATATAAATGTAAAACAGGAGGAAACAGATATGGGAATGACAATGACACAGAAGATCCTGGCAGCTCATGCAGGTCTCGACAGTGTGGTTGCCGGACAGCTCATCAGGGCTGACCTGGACATGGTGCTGGGCAATGACATCACAACGCCGGTAGCTGTGAATGAGTTCGAGAAAGCAGGATTTGACGGAATATTCAACAGAGAAAAGATATCGCTGGTAATGGACCACTTCACGCCGAACAAGGACATCAAGGCGGCAGAACAGTGTATGAAATGCCGTACCTTTGCAAAGAGATTCGATGTGGAGAATTTCTTCGATGTAGGCAGGATGGGTATCGAGCATGCACTGCTGCCTGAGCAGGGTCTCGTAAAGGCGGGAGACTGTATCATCGGTGCGGATTCGCACACATGCACATACGGAGCACTGGGAGCATTTTCTACAGGAGTGGGGAGCACTGACATGGCTGCCGGTATGGCTACCGGCCAGGCATGGTTCAAGATCCCTGAGGCTATAAAGTTCAATCTTAAGGGAATCCTTTCGAAAAACGTGACAGGCAAGGACGTGATACTCCACATCATCGGCATGATCGGTGTGGATGGCGCTCTGTACAAGTCGATGGAATTCATGGGCGAGGGCCTGAAGAACCTTTCCATGGATGACAGGCTCTGCATCGCTAACATGGCCATAGAGGCAGGCGCCAAGAACGGCATCTTCATGGTGGATGAGGTGACTGAGAAGTATATGACAGGCAGAGCAAAGGGTGAATGGAAAGTTTACGCTCCGGACGATGATGCTGAATATGCAGCTGAGTACGATATCGACCTCAGCGCACTGAAACCGACGGTTTCGTTCCCGCATCTGCCTGAAAACACGAAGACTATAGATGAAGTGGGCGATGTACCGATCCAGCAGGTAGTCATCGGATCATGTACCAACGGCAGACTTGAGGACATGGCTCTGGCAGCAGAGATCCTGAAGGGCAGGAAGGTGCACGAGGATGTGAGAGCTATCATCATCCCGGCTACACAGCAGATATACAAGGACTGCATCAGGGAAGGCTATCTGGACATATTCATCGATGCAGGATGTGTCGTTTCCACGCCGACATGCGGACCATGTCTCGGAGGACACATGGGTATACTGGCTGAGGGCGAAAGATGCGTTGCTACTACAAACAGGAACTTCGTCGGCAGGATGGGACACGTCAAGTCGGAAGTATATCTGGCAAGTCCTGCAGTTGCAGCGGCTTCAGCAGTTACAGGCAGGATAAGCGGACCGGGCGAACTTTAGGATACAGGAGGAAGATATGAAAGCACAGGGAATCGTACATAAATACGGTGACAATGTGGATACAGATGTTATAATCCCTGCAAGACATCTGAACACAGCAGATCACAAGGAACTGGCGTCACACTGCATGGAAGATATAGATGCAGATTTCGTAAATAAAGTAAAACAGGGAGACATAATGGTAGGCGGCGAGAACTTCGGATGCGGATCATCGAGAGAACACGCTCCGATCGCCATCAAGGCAAGCGGCATCGACTGCGTCATCGCCAAGACTTTTGCACGTATATTCTACAGGAATTCCATCAACATCGGACTGCCGATCCTGGAATGTCCTGAAGCCAGCGAGAAGATCGAGAACGGCGATAAAGTCTCCATCGACTTCGATACAGGTGTCATCACCAATGAGACAAAAGGCGAGACTTATCAGGCACTGCCTTTCCCTGAATTCATCAAGGACATCATGGCAAAGGGCGGGCTGATGAAAAGTCTGAAAGCAGGAAAATAGATTTTACAGGAGAAATGATATGGAATACAAAATAGCTGTTATCCCCGGGGATGGGATAGGCCCTGAAGTTGTCAGAGAGACACTGAAAGTCCTGGACCGCATCGGGGAGAAATTCGGACATGAATTCAAATACACTGAGGTGCTTGCGGGAGGCTGTGCTATAGATGCGACAGGTCACTGTCTGCCGGAGGAGACTGTAAAGATCTGCAAGGAAAGCGATGCAGTGCTGCTGGGCGCAGTAGGCGGATGGAAATGGGATACTCTGCCGGGAGACGAGAGACCGGAGAGAGCCCTGCTGGGACTGAGAAAAGAGCTGGGACTCTTTGCAAACCTCAGACCTGCACTGCTGTTCGACGAATTGGCAGATGCATGCCCGCTGAAACCTGAGATCGTTGAAGGCGGCCTGGATATCGTCGTAGTCAGAGAGCTGACAGGCGGTATATATTTCGGCAAGAAGGGCACATGCGACACTGACATGGGACCGGCTGCATACGACGTAGAACAGTATTCAGAAGGAGAAGTGAGACGTATCGCCAAGGTCGCTTTCGACATGGCTATGAAGCGTGGTAAGAAAGTGACAAGCGTGGACAAGGCCAACGTGCTGGAAAGCTCACGCCTGTGGAGACGTATCGTGGCAGAAGTTGCAGAGGATTATCCTGAAGTGGAGCTCAACAACTTCTACATCGACAATGCAGCGATGCAGATGGTAAGGAACCCTAAGCAGTTCGACGTCATCGTGACAAGCAACATCTTCGGCGATATACTTTCGGATGAAGCCAGCATGATCACAGGCTCCATCGGCATGCTGCCGTCGGCCAGCCTGGCGGAAGGCAACTTCGGCATGTACGAACCGGTACACGGCTCAGCACCTGACATCGCAGGACGTAACCTTGCCAACCCTATGGCGACTATCCTGTCAGCAGCCATGATGCTGAGATACACCTTCGGCCTGGGCGAAGAAGCCGATGCCATCGAAGCAGCCGTAAGGAAAGTCCTTTCAGAAGGCTGCAGGACGCCTGATATCGCAAAACCGGGCGAGATACAGATCGGAACTAAGGAATGCGGAAGGCTCATCGTGGAAGCGATATAGCTTTTCGGGCTGCGGGGACATATGCAGGGATGCAGACCGAAGCCCTGGAGCGATATGACAGAATCAGTAAATCAGCAGACAGCAGCGCTGCATCAACGGGATACGAACGTTGGTGCAACGCTGTTTTTGTGTCGATCGTCCGGTGTGAGATGAATGGTTTACCGAGAGCACTGCCTGACTGAGAATTCTGTCGTTGTTTACTGTGATGGTACCGGCGTGCGCTGACAGTGCCGATGTGTGCTGACAGGGTCATGGGCAGCGACAAAGTGTAGAGTTTTAGACCTTTTTTCCGGCAAAACCTACCGTCCCTGTCGCTGGAGCTGATACGGCGGCTCAGGCGGAGGGACGATGGTAGAGTTTCAGGCTCATGACCAGAGAAAACCTACCATTTCCGGAGCCAGCAGGATTAAATCATGGAGATATTTAGTGAAGCAGCCATCTGAGCTGCGGTGAGGGTAGGTTTATGAAAAAATATCACACAAAACTCTACCATTGGTATGCCTGAATCAGTGGCATGAGCATGGGGAACAGAGCAGCAGTAGATTTTTTGAAAAAAATCACGAAAAAGTCTACTGTTGTTTTTTCTTTGAAGCCATCAAAAAACTCGACGGCAGATAAAGTGCAGATGCGCAGGACATACGACATAACGACCGGCAGGATGCTTACATGCAGACTGCCGGTTTCTGTATATACAGGTGCAAGCATTCATGACAGCAGGAGCATTCCTGCAACAGTTGCAGGAGTGCAGCATAAAAATCAGAACTATTAACGCGGAATGCATATCGGGGGTTTACCCGGATGTGTTGGAATACAAGGAAACAGAGTTTTTAAAAAAATAACTGTTAAATGGCACGGGAATTGCGATATTATTCAGAAGAATCAGCGAATACAAAATGTAGTTAAAATCAGAAATGATCATATGGAGGTGGACTGAATGCTTTACAACAAACCGGTAGCCGTTCTTGGTGGGGGCAATGGTGCCCATGCGCTTGCAGCAGATCTGACTGCGAGAGGATTTCAGGTGAATCTTTATGAAATGCCCGGATTCAGGGGGAACATGCAGAAGGTTTTCGAAACAAAAGAGATAATCGCAACAGGTGCAATAGAGGGAACTTTCCTGCTTAATAAGGTGACCGATGACATAGAATATGCTCTGGCAGGCGTAAAATACATAATCATACTTACCCCTGCTTTTGCACATGACGCGTATGCCAGACTGCTTAAGGGAAAGGTGAACAGTGATCAGGTGATAGTCAGTGTGCCGGGCGCTTTCGCAGCTCTGAAGCTAAGGAAAGAGCTGGGCGATGACTGCCCTACGCTGGTGGATGCCAATGATCTTATGTACGATGCCAGGCTGACAGGGCCGGGCAGGGTGCATATCTTTGCGCTGGAGACTATAGAGATCGGATTCATGCCTGCGGACAGGGAAAATCTTTATATAGATGAACTCAGGGAAATGTTCGATATATCAGGGGTCTTCAGTGATGTTCTGGAGTGCGGTCTGGCACTGGTGAACCCGGCCCTTCACAGCGGGCCTTGTATAATCAATGCAGGACCGATAGAGTATAGAAACAACGATTTCTATCTCTACGAGCACGGTTTTACACCGTCAGCGTCGAAAATAGATAAAAAGATAGACGATGAACGAAAAGCGGTTGCTAAAGGTTTCGGTTATGATGTGAATCCTTTCAGATGCTTCCCGAATATAAAACACCTGGAGGAACGTGGCGAGGAATACACCTGGCAGGATCTTTACAGAGCAGCGCACGGCGACATAGGACTGACACCAATAAGCGGCCCGAATGATATAAGAAACAGATACCTTACAGAAGATGCACCATGCGGGCTTGTGCCATGGTCACAACTTGCAGGCGTTGCAGGCGTGGAAACCAGGACCATAGATTCCATAGTCAATCTGTATTCGGTATTCCATGAGACTGACTGGTGGAAAGAAGGTACTCTGCTCGGTGACCTGGGGCTGGAAGGTATGTCTGTGGAAGAAATAAAACATTACTGCAGGAGCGGTGTAAAGAAATATTCCGGCATTTAAGCCCTTCTCTTTATTCTGACAGGGAGCATCGTATATGTGCAAGTAATATATGCGGTGCTCCGGACAGAAAAAATGTAACCACAAAAAGCATCCCGCCGGGATGCTGATATGACGGTCTCAGCCTTTCAGCGCTTTCTTGACCTGCACGGAAGCCTGGAATATGACTTCTTTCTCTCTTACGGAGCAGTCCTCCAACAGATCCCTGAAATCCTTGTCAAAAGATTCATAGCTGATCTCGATGTTGTCGTGCAGCAGACTATCGACTGTAGTGTGCAGTGCGTTTGCTATAGCTATGAGCGATGGCAGGCTCACTTTGGTTTTACCGCTTTCGATGTGACTTATATGGGAAGGAGACAGTTCTGTGATTTCTGCAAGATGCTCCTGTGTCATTTTCTGCTTTTTGCGTGCATGCTGGATCCTTTTTCCTATCGATCTGTAACCAGGGTCAGATTTAGGTGTCATAAATTCTCCTTCTATGTGCTGTATATATATTAGGCAGTAAAGGTATCTGCTACAAAGATAATTTAATTGTAATCTTTTAGTCACCAAGTTATAATAATCTATATACACAGAATGGAATAAATATGTGCATATGATGACAAAAATAGTGATAGACCCTGAAGCATCAAATCAACAGGGGGAGAACGGAATGTATAAAAAAGGATATAATGATTTCCCTGATATTCTGAAAGATGAGATAATAAGAAAGCAGTTCAAGGAAATCATCGATTGCATAAACGATGGAATATTCATTACAGACGGTGAGGGGAATATACTGATTCTTAACAAGGCTTCTGCGGAACTGTGCCGGTATGACGAGGATTATCTTACAGGAAAGAACGTGGAAATGCTTGTAGATACCGGCGTGTTTGAAGATTCAGCAGCTATGGAGGCAATAAAAAAAGAGCGGATGGTGTCTTTCCTGCAGAAAGGGCTTACGGAAAACAAGGATATACTTGCGACCGGTGTGCCGTTTATGAAGAACGGCAGGGTAGAGCTGGTGCTGGTCACCGAACGGGATGTGACTGAACTGCTCAGGATGAGGGGTATTCTGGAAAATAATGAAGACAGATTCAGAGATGACGTAAGGATATACAACTGTAAAGAAACTATAGACGAACAAATGATATCGGAAAGCAGTGAGATGCAGAAAATAATGAAACTGATGTCCAGGCTTTCCGGAACAGATGCAACAGTGCTGATAGAAGGAGAGACTGGTACAGGAAAGTCATTCATAGCAAAGCATCTTTTCGGCCAGAGCGTGCGTAGAGATAAGCCGTTTGTAGAGATAAACTGCAGCGCGATACCGGATACACTGCTGGAATCCGAGCTGTTCGGGTATGAGAGAGGCTCTTTTACAGGAGCCAGCAAAGAAGGCAAAAAAGGCCTGTTCGAGATAGCCGACGGAGGAACACTGTTCCTTGATGAGATCGGAGAGATACCTTTCCCGATGCAGGCAAAGATACTGCGTGCAGTCCAGGAAAAGGAAATCATGCGCATAGGTGGCAAGGAAAATATACCTGTGGATGTCAGGATAATTGCAGCCACCAACAGAAATCTGGGAGATATGGTAAACGATGGCACTTTCCGACGGGATCTGTTCTACAGACTCAATGTGTTCAAGATCAAGGTGCCTCCGTTGAGAAATCGCAGCGAAGATATGATATCGTTGTGCAACACTTTCCTGGAAAAGTTCAATAAGAAGTACAGTGCTGAAAAGCAGATATCGACATCAGCGATAAAGGCTCTGATGAAACACAGCTGGCCTAGGAATATAAGAGAGCTGGAAAATCTCATAGAACGTGCAGTGGTCATATCGGATAGTGATATAATAGGCAGGACCGATATAGTCGATCTTTTTGATGAAGATGAATCGGTAGTATCTGCCGGAAAGTATGAGAGTTATGACAATCCAGGGCATCTCAATCTCCGGAAAGAACTTGCTGCCATTGAGGCAGATATAATAAGAGCCAAGGCACAGCACTGCCAGACAGAGCTGCAGCTGGCAGGGATACTGTCGGTGGATAATTCGACAGTATCGAGAAAACTGAAAAAATACGGTATAGCCCTTCCTGGAAAAAATACATATAAATAAAATCATGAATTATATAAAAGGTGTTTGATAAAAACGCCTTTTTATTTTTGTCTGATTAAGGTCATGTTTTGCTATAATGCAAAATTTGAAATAATGCAAAGAAAAAATCAGAAAAATCCGATATTACTGTAAATTGCCTGGCGGCTTGAAAATACAGGGGTCAAGGCTTATTGGTGGTCCGAAAAAATATTTGGCATAATGATTGCGGTGTTATAAGGTAAATAATTTGACACAGATCAGGAAAGGAGTATGGAAATGATAATCGGAACTCCAAAAGAAGTTAAAGCTAACGAAACAAGAGTTGCAATGACACCATGCTGGGCGGTTCGACATTTACAGATGAAGGGATATTGCTACTGTATGCCTGACATGCCGTCGCTCTGCCCGAAAACAACTGTTGCATTATATTGGATCAAGAATATTCAGATGATTAATATCGGAAGTTGATTACCAGGAGGTGGATTCTTAATGAAAGCAATCAGATGCAGACA
>CAJJPZ010000082.1 GCA_905193765.1 uncultured Eubacterium sp. | reverse complement strand
GTTGTGGTGATCTCATAAAAACTGCTTGACAGGAGGTCACTTCATAACAGGTGAATCGGATGACTGGGTGGATGATGCTCTGGATCAGGCGACAAACAAGGATATGGAGGTCATGAACCTGATGGACGTGCTGGGCGATTCAGTCAAGACGGAAGAAGCCGTAGAAGGCATGCAGGAAGAAGAACATGAACATGACGAGCAGGGCGATGAGGATCACGAAGACAGTGATCATGAAGATGAAGAAGGACACGAGGAAGAGAAAGACGAACATGTATGGCTGTCTCTGAAGAATGCAGAAAAGATCTGCAGCGAGATCACAGAACGGCTCGACAGTATCGATCCAGAAAACAAGTCTCTCTACGATGAGAATGAAGCAGCATATGCGAAAGAACTGGCAGTCCTCGACAGCAGGTACAAGGAGACGGTCGATAACAGCGAAAGGAAAACTGTGCTTTTTGCAGACCGGTTTCCATTCAGATACATTGCCGATGATTACGACCTGAAGTACTATGCTGCATTCGCAGGATGCTCTGCTGAGACAGAAGCAAGCTTCGAGACCGTGAAATTCCTGGCAGGAAAAGTGGATGAACTGGACCTGCCGTGTGTACTGACAATAGAAGGCGCAAAGCATAAGATCGCTGAAACTGTCATCTCCAATACTTCTTCAAAGGATCAGAAGATCCTTACCATGGATTCGATGCAGTCTGTAAGCAGCGACGATGTCAAGGATGGTGCTTCATACATTTCTATAATGGAGAAAAATCTTGACGTATTGAAGGAAGCTCTGAACTAAGGAGGAATATTTATGGCACAGCTGAGCTGCCGCAGTCTTTCCGTGGGTTATGAAGGGAAGACTGTGCTGCATGACATTGATTTTGATATAAACAAGGGAGACTATCTATGTATAGTCGGCGAGAACGGGACAGGTAAAAGCACGCTGATGAAGACGCTGCTTGGTCTGCAGCCGCCCCTGGCAGGGAAAATCATAAGAGGATACGATATGAAGACAGGCGGAATAGGATATCTGCCTCAGCAGACTGGTATACAGTGGGACTTCCCGGCATCAGTGCGTGAGGTCGTTATGTCAGGATGTCAGGGAAGATGCGGGATCAGGCCTTTCTACAGCAGGGCGGAAAAACAGCTGGCGCAGAGAGCAATGGTTAAAATGGAAATAACGCATCTCTCAGGGAAATGCTACCGTGAGCTTTCCGGAGGCCAGCAGCAGCGCACGCTGCTGGCGCGTGCCCTTTGCGCTTCGGGAGATATGCTTTTTCTCGATGAGCCTGTTTCGGGACTGGACCCTGGGGCTGCAGATGATATGTACAGTCTCGTGGAACATCTCAACAGAGAAGACGGTCTGACTATAGTTATGATATCCCACGATACAGCTGCGGCGGCCAGATATGCCAGCCATATACTGAGGACAGGAGAAAAGGTGTTTTTCGGAAAAAGGAAGCACACAGAAATATATAACAGCGGGCATCACAGGTACGAAAGCGGGGTGAGGCCATGATGATACTGGACAAACTGGTGCTTTATTTTGAATATCCTTTCGTGCGTTATGCACTGGCAGCAGGTGTGCTGATCGCATTGTGCTCATCGCTGATCGGCGTCACGCTGGTCCTGAAGCGGTTTTCTTTCATAGGAGATGGCCTGTCTCATGTGGCATTTGGTGCTCTCGCTGTGGCGACGATATTTGATATGAGCAGTTCTATGCCGCTTGTCATGTGTATAACAGTGGCATGTGCCATACTCCTGCTGCGGACCGGACAGAACACGAAAATCAAGGGAGATGCTGCAGTTGCAATGCTTTCCGTAGGATCGCTGGCTGTAGGATATATGCTGATGAATATATTCTCGTCATCTGCGAACATATCAGGAGATGTGTGCAGCACATTGTTCGGATCGACATCGATACTGACTCTGTCTGTCGGCGATGTATGGCTCTGTGCAGCAATGTCTATGATCGTGATAGTGTTTTTTGTCCTGTTCTATAACAAGATCTTTGCAGTGACATTTGATGAGACATTTGCCAGGACGGCCGGGACCAGGGCGGGGATGTACAACCTGCTGATGGCCGTGATAATCGCGGTCATAATAGTCCTTGCCATGAATCTGGTGGGATCGCTGCTGATTTCAGCGCTGGTGATATTCCCGGCACTTTCGTCCATGAGGATATTCAGGACGTTCCGGTCGGTGATCATCTGCTCGGCAGCACTGTCAGTGATATGTTCGACTGCCGGGATCCTGCTGGCCGTGCTGGTCGGGACTCCGGTGGGTTCGACTATAGTGGTGGTCCAGATCGCAGTGTTCATCGTTTTTTATGCAGTGGGAGCTTTGAAAGGAGGTATAGGAAAATGAAGAAAATATTGCTTGCGGTGCTGTGTGTCGTGATGATATTCGTGTCATGCGCCTGTGGTGATGACAGCAGTGTATCCGCGAAAAATGTACCGGAGGCGAGTGCAAATGCAGACAGTGAGACGTTAGAAAGTAAAGCAGAGGCGTCCGATCAAACTGGAGAGACATCAGTGGACGGAGATGTTGATGTGGATCTGACTGTGCTGAGCAGCACCATGGTGTATTCGGAAGTCTACAATATGGTGACGACGCCTGAAGATTATGATGGAAAAACGGTGAAGATGCAGGGGGAATTCGCTACTCAGAAAGACAAATATACAGGCAAACGGTATTTTGCCTGCATAATAAAAGATGCAACGGCATGCTGCGCCCAGGGGCTGGAATTCGTTCCCGGGGATGACGTCAAGTATCCTGATGACTACCCGAAACAGGGATCGGAATTAACGGTGACCGGGACTTTCCATGTATACAGCGAGAATGGATTTGATTATTATCATCTTACGGACGCTGTTTTTGAATAGAATATTTTAATGGATCAGAGGCAGCGCATTGGGTTACGGTCTTTGCCGGGTTCTTCACAGAAAAAACATGAACATCTGTTTATAAAATATTGAACAGGTGTTCTTTTTATGTTATCCTATCATCATAGAAGAAACAACGAAGTCGCGTGATACATGCGTTCTGATACGATATATGGCGGGCGCAGTGGCGTTGTATGTGTATAACCGCTGCGGCACGGTTCAGAGGAGATGTTTTTTCCGGATGCAAAGATGAAAGGCAGGCGATCCCGTATGGAAGCCGTTATAATGGAAAAACTGAAGATACTGGCGGAAAGTGCCAAGTTCGATGTGTCCTGTTCCAGCAGCGGATCGAACCGGCAGAACGACGGCAGGATAGGCAACGCACATGTCTCAGGGATATGTCATTCCTGGGGCTCCGACGGACGATGCATATCGCTGCTGAAGATACTGTTCACCAACAGATGCGAGTTCGACTGCGAATACTGTGTCAACAGGCGCAGCAACGACGTGCCCAGAGCATCCTTCGAACCGGATGAACTGGCAAGACTGACGATAGAATTCTACAGGAGGAATTATATCGAGGGACTTTTCGTGAGCTCCGCAGTGGAGCGGTCGCCGGATCATACAGCTGAACGCATGCTTGAATGTATAAGGCTGCTTAGGCATAAGTACGGATTCTCAGGGTATATCCATGCCAAGATGATCCCCGGCGCATCGCCTGAGATGATCCATATGACAGGGCTTGAAGCTGACAGAGTCAGTGTCAACATCGAGATGCCGGATTCCGTCAGTCTGAGCAGGTTCGCACCGCAGAAAAAACCGAAGGCTATCTTCGCGCCGATGCGTCAGATAACCAATTCCCTTATCGAGCGTAATGCACTGGTGGGGCCGGGCAACATGTTCAGAGGTCAGGAGATAAACAGCGCTGAACATTATCTGACAGGCAGGACAAAAAATGTACAGAAAACCCCGCAGGGGATATATATACCGGAGGGCAGGGGCACAGGCCGGAGTTCATATCCTGCCGGAGCTGTGCAGGACAGGCAGTGCCATAGCAGAAAGATGGCGTCCGGTGCGTACTGTGGTGGCAATTCACCGGCTGAAGGTCCCGGCTCCGCAGTGGATGCAAACTGCGGCGGGAACGATAGTGCCGGAAGTCGGCGTATAGCTGATAAATCAGGTGCTTCCGGGAGTCCCGGATATTTTTCCGGTGCTGACCGGTACAGTAAAACCGGGGTCTGGACAGATCCCGTCGGAGGGTCAGGCTACCATCCGGGCAAAGGCTCAGCGGGCGGGCCGGGTGATGCTGCGGTCTCAGGCCGGGAGGCCGACGTGGGCTTTGCAGAGTTCAGCGCTCCAGCTAGCCGTGTTTCCGAGAAGCTTACAGTCGGCAGTACGGGGGATAGCCTCGGGACCGGCAGAGACTTCGGCGGAGATATCTTCGTTCCATCTGCGGCAAGCCTTCCTGAAAAGCGCAGACGGGGGAAGGACTTTGCTCCGGCAGGTCAGACCACACAGATGATAATCGGAGCAGGAGGCGACACCGACCAGAGCATACTGACCACAAGCGAGAATCTTTACAGGACCTTCAAAATGAAGCGGGTATATTATTCGGCATATGTCCCGGTAGTGGATTCGCCTGTGCTGCCGGACAGACGGACGGCGCCGCCGCTGGCGAGGGAACACCGTATATATCAGGCAGACTGGCTGCTGAGATTCTATGGATTCACAGTGGGCGAGCTTTTCGGCAAAGGCGACAGGAACCTGGATCCGGATCTGGATCCCAAGGTGACCTGGGCCCTGCGGAATCTTGAGCAGTTCCCGGTGGAAGTAAACAAGGCTTCCTGGGAGATGCTGATGCGGATTCCGGGGATAGGTGCGGTATCGGCCAGGCGTATCATGCGGCAGCGCAGGGTGGCTGCTGTGCGTTTCGACGACCTGAAGAAAATGGGCGTCGTGATGAAACGCGCAAAGTATTTTCTCACATGCTGCGGCAGATACTATGGAGAAAGACGGTTCGAGCCGGAGACCATAAGGAACTCGCTGCTGCAGATGGAAGACGGACTGCAGGTATCTATGTTCGACAGCAACTGGAGACGTATAGAAGAAGGGGAACGGCAGGAGAAACTTTCGGCGGCAGGGATAATATAGAGATATACAGAAACGCAACGGACATGTTGTCAGGGGAACATATGAACGGATAAAAACGGAAGGGGGGAGCACGATGCTGGACTATCTTTATGACGGGACATTTGAGGGGCTGCTCACATGCATATATCATCACTACTATACGGACCGAGCTTCGGACATCTGCAGGCGCAGCTGCTATCAGCCGAATCTGCTGGGAGGATATCTGGAAGTGGAGACCGATGAACTTAAAGCCGTCACGGTGTATGAGGCAATAGAGAGAAAAATATCCACGTATGATCTGCGTCGTATATATAAGGCGTACCTGTCCTGCGACGAAGACAAGGAGATGAAGATACTGAAGTATGTCGTCAAGGGTTTCAGAGTGGGCCCGGCAGTATCGATGCTCCACGGTGATCCGGTGGTGTCAGCGTTGGAAGCCATCGAGAAGAAAATACACGTGGAACAGGAGCGTATGCTTCAGTTCGTGCGGTTTTCGGTAATGGAGAACGACGTGCTGTATGCGGAGATCGAACCGGACAACGACGTGCTGGAACTGATCGCCGGGCACTTTCGGGACAGGCTCAGGAACGACCCTTTCATCATCAGAGACCTGAAACGCGGTAAAGCCATAGTCGCATACGGCGGACACTGGTACATCTCCGGTTTTACGGACGATGATGTGCCTGAGCAGTCCTCCGAGGAGCAGGAATACAGGAACCTCTGGAAAAACTATTTCGATAATATAGCGATAAAAGAACGGAAAAATCCGAGATGCCAGCGCAGCTTCATGCCGCTTAGATACTGGAAACACCTTACGGAAGTCCAGCTTTAACAGACCGGTGAAATATCCGGCACGGCGGCTGAGGCAGACTGCCGGAATGATACCGGTCACATGAAGATCCGGAACATACGCCGGTATCAGAAAGAACCGGGACCACTTGTTATCTTATGAGGCCTGGACTATAATAAGAATACAGGTTCTGTTTGATAGTACTGTCTCAGGAAGAACCCTATGGACGATCGCTGAAAGCGACGCGGATCACTGCCTGCAAAGGTAGAGGAATCCGGGAAGACAATGGTGATGCCGGGGATTCGGATCCTGAAGCTATCCTGCGGCAGACAAACTACAGAAAACCATAATCGGAAACAGAGGTGGATCAGATGGATGAAAGAGTAAGAAATATAATAGATAAAAGTAAGAAAGTCGTGTTCTTCGGAGGCGCTGGCGTATCGACGGAAAGCAACATACCTGACTTCCGTTCGGAATCCGGGCTTTATCACGCTGTGGAGAATTACGGCTACCCGCCGGAGCAGATGCTGTCACGGACATTTTTCATGAACCATACGGAGAAGTTCTTCGATTACTACAAGAACAATCTCATATACCCCGATGCGATGCCTAATAAGGCGCATATAGCGCTGGCTCAGATGGAGAAAGAGGGGAAGCTCATAGGCGTGGTTACTCAGAACATAGATGGTCTGCATCAGAAGGCCGGCAGCAAAAAGGTCTACGAACTGCATGGATCGGTACTCAGGAACTACTGCATGGACTGCGGTAAATTCTATGATGTGGACTACATAATGGATGAGGAACACTGCGTCCACGGCATACCGAAGTGCAGCTGCGGAGGGACTATCAAGCCGGACGTGGTCCTTTACGAGGAACCCCTGAACGACGAGGTGATAACCGGTGCAGTGGGTGCTATCGCAGAGGCCGATACTCTCATCGTGGGCGGAACTTCGCTGGTCGTATATCCGGCAGCAGGCCTCATCAACTATTTCAGAGGTGATGATATAATACTGATAAACAAATCCCAGACATCCTACGATGACCGGGCCACGCTGGTGATAAACGACTCCATAGGCAAAGTGCTGGGAGACTGATCGCACGTACAGCACATGTGAATGGCTGCATACGGCAGATGGATATATGCCTGCATGAAGAAATCCGGGAGATAATAAAAATCCAGACATGCGCAAGGCCCTTCGAAAGCAGTGGTTTTTCGGGCAGGCGGAAATGCTGTATAGACATTACATTTCCACCTGCTCTTTTGTGTTGCCAAAACATGCGCCTTCGGTGTCCATCGTACCGATTCACCGCGATCTCATCAGTTCGACCTTGACGCGCTGACCCATTGTGGTCGCGGCAGCTCGATCTGATGTCTCCGATACGTTCTGACCTGTCAGACAGATGTCAGCCGTATGCCGGACATGCAAAGTGCACCAACGGCTTTCGCAAAAATTATGCCATAATAACTTTTATTATCATGACCTCTGTGGTATAATAACAACTGAATATGGATTTTTTGAGATGAAATCCAAATTGCCTGAAAAGTGTTGAATTTCACAGCTTTAAGGGCTATCTGAAATATACTTGCAGTTGAGGTGGGATTTTATGAACATACTTGTTGCGAATGATGACGGCATCAGAGCGATAGGCATACAAAAATTAGTCAGAGCACTGTCACAGAAGGCGAACATTTTCGTATGTGCTCCGGAGGGACAGAGGAGTGCCAGCGGACACGGAATAACAGTATCGCAGCCTATCACTGTTGAGGAAATGAAGGTCGAATGTGCCGAAATAGCGTTCGGTATATCAGGGACACCTGCCGACTGTATCAAGCTGGGAATGCAGCTGATGAAAGATCGCGGTGTAAATATAGATATGGTATATTCAGGGATAAATCTCGGCGGCAATCTGGGCACAGATACTCTTTATTCGGGAACCGTATCGGCAGCAGTGGAAGGAAATCTCTGCGGCGTACCGGCAGTGGCGGTATCAGTCAATGATCATATGGCGCAGCACTTCGGATTCGCATGTGAACTGGCACTGGAAGCACTTGAGAATGCAAAATGGATATCCCCCGATACTGTGCTTAATATAAACACGCCGAATCTGCCGAAGGAACAGATAAAAGGCGTCAAGCTGACATCATTGGGACGAAGGGAATACAAAAACGAATTCAGGAATCCTGAAACCGGAGACGACGGCAGAGCATTATACAGCTATGGCGGAGAGCCGGTCCATTACGACGGACTGCCTGATACGATAGATGTGGTGGCAATGCAGAACGGTTATGCCACTGTTACACCGCTTCACAGAGATCTGACAGATTACAGGATGCTGAACGAAATGAAGAAATGGAGGACAAACAAATGAGTTTACTTACAAGAGAGGACACGTTATTCGTAGTTATAGATTTTCAGGAAAAGCTCATGCCTGTGATGCATGACAAAGAGCTCCTGGAAGACAAGACAGTCAGGCTGATAAAAGGCATGGAGGCTCTCGGCATACCAAAGATCGTTACTCAGCAGTATACGAGAGGCATCGGCGAGACCATACCTTCAGTTGCAGAAGCACTGGGCGATTTCCAGCCGATAGACAAGACAACTTTCAGCTGCATGCTCAATGAAGAATTTGCATCTCAGGTAAAGGCGGCAGGAAAGAAAAACGTTGTTATATGTGGTATCGAGGCACATATCTGCGTGCAGCAGACAGCTCTTCAGCTCATGGAGGAAGGCTACAATGTATACATCGCAGCAGACTGCATCTCATCGAGAAGCCTCAACGACAAGGTATGGGCTGCAGAGAGAATGGAAAGAGCCGGCGCCATCGTCACCACATATGAATCGATCCTCTATGAGATACTCAAGGACTCGAAAGCAGACGGATTCAAAGCCGTTTCCAAGATAGTAAAATAGATACAGGACGACCGGGGGTGATAAGAACATGTACATGTTCGACAACAGGATCACGATAGAAGACAGGAAGACACTTGACGAATACCTTGACGGGTACGGCTACAGGACATCAGGGCTGTCGTTTTCATCACTGTACATGTGGCGTGATATAAACAGGTTCAGCTGGGATATCATCGGGGACTACATGTGCATGTGCGGCATCAGCCATCTGGAACTGGAAGACGGGATAATCCTTCCTTTCATGCTGCCGCCGCTGACGAAGACTGGCGGATACGACAGTGGATCCCTCAGAGAGACGATATTCAGAGCAAAGGAGCTCTTTGAAAAGGCAGGACAGCCATTCAGTCTCAGACTCATACCGGCTCATATGCTGGATATCATAAAAGACGCCGTTCCGGAAATGAAGTTCATCGATGACAGGCCGAACTACGACTATATTTACCTTACACAGGAACTGGCTGAGTTCAGGGGCAGGGCATTCCACCGCAAGAAGAATCATCTCAACTATTTCAAGAAGAACTTTGAATACGAATACGTGGATATGACGTCGGATATGACCGACGAGATCATGCAGTTCATTGCGGATTTCAACAGAAAAAAGGAGATCCCACCTCACGAGATGGAAATGCTCAAGATGGAAGAAGCAGCCATGAGAGACGTTCTGGAAAATCTGGAACCCGCAGGATACCGCGGAGGCGTTATACTTATAGATGGAAAGATAGAATCCATAGCCATAGGCGGCAGGCTGGGTGATGACACCATCGTCGAGCATGTGGAGAA